>CACXCV010000260.1 GCA_902766215.1 Oscillospiraceae bacterium | reverse complement strand
GCAAGATGCGCTCGCTCCGGGATGAGCTTGCACTGGCCTGGTCGGACTATGACGTGGACGCAATCAGCAAGGCGGTTGTGGCCGAGGTGACCCTGACGGCCAAAGAAAAGGGCGATACCGACGACCGGTCTCTGCAAATTACCATGATCAAGGAAGACGGCGCGTGGAAGCTGCTGTACATCCAATAAACCCTTTTGATGCAGAGTAAAACACAAGCCCGGGCAGAGAATCTGCCCGGGCTTGTGCTGTTTTTGCGTTATCCCTCCGGATTGGCTGTCAGGGAGGCCATAACCGCCTTGAGCACCGACTCGGAGCGGTTTTTCCACGCGCGCTCGACCACGCGGGCCTGATTGAGGTTAGGGGCCATCAGCTCGATGCGCATCAGCTGACCCATGCCGCTCTGCTGCGTCATCACCACGTTCATCATGCCGTCCTCACGGGGGACAATCTCGCAGTGGGCATATTCCTCCCGGCGGAGCTTGGCCTGATATTGCGCAATGGCCTCCTGGCAGCGGCTGCGCAGCGACAGCGCCAGGTCGCCCTCCAGCACGGCGCCGTCGGTCCGGCCCAGCTCGGTGATGGAATATTCTTCGCCGCTCTGCGCAATGTGTCCGGTGGCAACCAGCTGCGGCACGGCGATGGCCAGATCGAAATAGCTCAGCCGGTCGTCCTGAAAGCACAGCTCGTACAACGTGGTCATTGGGACGGGCGACTCTAGCCGGGCTAGGACAAACAGCACCAGCGTTTTCACGTCCTGCATGGTATAAATAAAGCCGCGCGGTTCGTCGGCCATGTCAATCACTCCGTTTCGTGGGGGACAATATACTGTCAGTATAGCCCAACAGGCGAAAAAAAACAAGCAGTTTGCCACCCCGCAGTGGGAAAATTCGATTTCTTTTTTTCCGTTACTTGACAATGGGAGCCTGGTTGAGTATCCTATGAATAATAAACCAATGTACGGCACAGTACAGCATAGTCTGGAGCACCCTGAATGGAAAAAACCGAGAAAACCAATGTTATGCGCCTGCTGGAGCGGGATGGCATAGCCTACCGCGTGGCGACCTATCCCTGGGATGAGTCGGATCTGAGCGGCCTTCACGCAGCGCAGGCGCTGCAGATGCCGCCGGAGCAGATGTTCAAAACGCTGGCGACCCGAGGGGCCGACGGCGGGATCTATGTGTTCTGCATCCCGGTCAGCAACGAGCTGAACCTGAAAAAAGCGGCCCATGCCGCCGGGGTCAAGTCCATCGAGCTGCTGCATCTGACGCAGCTGCTGCCGACCACTGGCTATATACGCGGCGGCTGCAGCCCCATCGGCATGAAAAAGAGCTATCCCACCTGGATTGACGAGAGTGCAGAACTGTGGGACGAAATCGCAGTCAGCGCCGGCCGGCGCGGCTGCCAGGTGATTCTGGCGCCGGCAGATTTGCTTCGCGCGGCCGATGCGGCCGAGGCAGACCTGACGGCATAAAATCAAACAAAGGACGTGAGTGCGATGGCAGAGACGTGGGATCTGTTCGACGCAGAGCGAAAGAGCCTGCACCAGACCATGCAGCGCGGCGACCCGGTGCCTGCCGGGGCGCACCATGTGGTGGCGGATATATGGACCATCACGCCAGACGGGCGGTTTCTGCTGACGCAGCGTGCGCCGGGGAAGAAATACGCCGGCATGTGGGAATGCACCGGCGGCTCGGTCCTGGCGGGGGAGAGCAGCGAGGACGGCGCCCGGCGCGAGCTGCACGAGGAGACCGGTCTGCGCGCCGCGCCCGGCCAGCTGAAGCTGATCCACAGCATCTGTCTGTTCGAGCGCTTTGTAGACACCTATGTGTTCCATGCGCCGGTCGTGCTTGATCAGCTGCGGCTGCAGGCGTGCGAGGTCTGCGACGCCCGGCTGGTCACCTTCGACGAGCTGTGCCGCCTGTTTGCCGGCGGACAGGTGATGCCGCGCGAGCGGTTCCCGCTCTATCGCGCTCAGCTGGAGGCCGAGCTGACGGCCGCACGGTAAAGCCATAGCAGAGTTTTCATCCCCGGCGCGCGCCGAGAGCGGCGTGCGCCGGGGCTTTTCACATCCTGCGCCGCCAGAACAGAAAAACACAGCGCCCCGCCGGCAAGTGCCGGCGGGGCGCTGAGGCTTGATTTAGAGACGGTTCAGCCGATTAGCCCCAGGGATTCTCGGTGGCGTAGGGCAGGCTCTTGGGCTGGTTGTAGGCGATGTCGCTGATGCCAAAGTACTTGAACACCTCGAACAGCGCCTTGCCGCAATGAGCAAAGGCCACAGCGCCGTGATGCGGATAGCGCTTCTGCACCAGGACATGGCGATAGAAGCGACCCATCTCGGGGATGGCAAAGATGCCGATGCCGCCGAAGGAGCGGGTGGCAACAGGCAGAACCTCGCCCTCAGCCACGTAGGTGCGCAGGTTGCCCTCGCTGTCGCACTGCAGGCGATAGAAGGTGATGTCGGAGGCGGCAATGTCGCCCTCGAGGGTGCCGCGGGTAAAGTCGGGCTCGCTGCCGGCCGGCTCCAGCAGACGATGCTGGATCAGCTGATACTTCACGGCGCAGTTGTCGCACATCTTGCAGCTGGGCGTGTTGCCGCAGTCGAAGCCCATGAAGGTATCGGTCAGCTTGTAGTCAAACTTGCCGGCGATGTCCTCGTCATAGATGTACTTGGGCACGGAGTTGTTGATATCCAGCAGGGTCACGGCGTCGCCGGTGACGCAGGCGCCGATATACTCG
>CACXCV010000259.1 GCA_902766215.1 Oscillospiraceae bacterium | reverse complement strand
TGCAGTTTGTCCTTTCTATTTTTTCCCCGCTGTGCTATGATAGCGGCATGGGAGGGATACCAATGCATCACATTTATGACAAACGGCTGTTCCTGCTGGACATGGACGGCACCATCTACCTGGACAACGACCTGTTTGACGGCACGTTGGATCTGCTGCGGCACGTCAGGGAGCGGGGCGGTCGCTATCTGTTTTTGACCAACAACTCGTCCAAAAGCGTGACGGCCTATATCGAAAAGCTGGGCAGGCTGGGGATTGCCGCCACGGCGGACGATTTTCTCACCTCGACCGACGCGCTGATCCTGGATCTGCGCCAGCGCGGGCTGACCGACCGCCTGAGCTATGCCTTTGGCACCGCCAGCTTCCGCCAGCAGCTGCGCAGCGCCGGCATCCGCATCACCGACCATCTGGAGGACGGGATCGAGGCGCTGATCTGCGGCTTTGACACCGAGCTGGCCTTTCAAAAGCTGGAGGACGCCTGCATTCTGCTGGGTCGCGGCGTCGACTTTATCGCCACCAATCCCGACTGGGTCTGCCCCACCAGCTATGGCTATGTCCCCGACTGCGGCAGCGTGTGCGAAATGCTCTGGCGTGCCACCGGCCGCCGCCCCCGCGTCATCGGCAAGCCGGAGCCGGCCATGGCGCTGCTGGCCATGGAGGCAACCGGCTTTGCGCCTGAGCAGACCGTGCTCATCGGCGACCGGGTCTATACCGACATCGCCTGCGGCTATCACGCGGGGATCGACACCATTCTGGTGCTCTCCGGCGAGGGGACCCGGGCCGACGCCGAGGGCAGCGATACGCCGCCCACCTGGATTCTCGACAATATTCAGACGGTTGACCGCCTGTTCATGCAGGGCTGACCGGTCTGTCGGGGAGGGAATATCCAATGCTGCCCGCTGTTCTGATTTCCGTGCTTCTGATCCTGCTGCTCTGGTGCCTGGCCCTGCGCTGCCGCAGGGGACACCCGCTGTGGCGGCAGCTGCGGCAGTTCCGCTATGCCCACCGGGGGCTGCATGGCCCCGGCAGGCCGGAGAACTCGCTGGCTGCGTTCCGCGCGGCTGCCAGCGCCGGCTATGGGGCGGAGCTGGACGTACACCTCAGCGCCGACGGGCAGCTGGTGGTCATGCACGACAGCGCCACCCGCCGCATGTGCGGCGCAGACTATATCATCGAGCGCAGCACCTGGGACACGCTGCGCCCGCTGACGCTGGACGGCACGGAGGAGCACATTCCGCTGCTGGAAGACGTGCTGCCGCTGTTTCAGCAGGCTGCTCCGCTGATTATCGAGCTGAAAACCGCCGGAAGCAATGCCGCAGCGCTGTGCGCCCGCGTGTTTGACCTGCTGGACCATTATCCGGGGGCCTATTGCGTGGAATCCTTCGACCCGCGGGTGCTGCTCTGGCTGCGCAGGCACCGCCCGGCCGTCTGCCGCGGCCAGCTGTCCTGCCGCTTTGACCGCAAAAGCGGCGTTCCCGGGTGGCAGCGCTTTGCGCTCAGCCGCCTGCTGAGCAACTTTCTCACCGTGCCGGACTTTGTCGCCTACTGCCACACCGACCGGCGGCACAATGCCGGCCTGGCCCTCTGCCGCCGTCTTTGGGGCGCGCAGGAGGTGTCGTGGACGGTGCGCACCGCGGCGGACATGCAGCAGCTGGAGCGGCAGGGCTGCCTGATTATTTTCGAACAGTTCTGCCCATAATGCAGCAGGCGGCAACGCCGCAGCGCTTGACTTTCCGCACATATTTCGGTATAATGTATTGATCTTGGCAGAGTCCGTGCCAAAGCCGGAGCTGAGAGCAAAACACAAACGCAAAAGGAGCGCCACGTCATGGAAAACAAACGACTGGAACTGAACAAAAACCTGGCCCAGATGCTCAAGGGCGGCGTGATTATGGACGTCACCACCCCCGAGCAGGCAAAAATTGCCGAGGCTGCCGGCGCCTGCGCCGTCATGGCGCTCGAACGCATCCCGGCCGACATCCGCGCAGCGGGCGGCGTGTCCCGCATGAGCGACCCGAAGATGATCAAGGGCATTCAGGAGGCCGTCTCCATCCCGGTGATGGCCAAGTGCCGTATCGGCCACTTTGTCGAGGCACAGATCCTTCAGGCCATCGAAATCGACTATATCGACGAGAGCGAGGTTCTCTCCCCCGCCGATGACAAATATCACATTGACAAGACCGCATTCGACGTGCCCTTTGTCTGCGGCGCCAAGGACCTGGGCGAGGCGCTGCGCCGCATCAACGAGGGCGCGGCCATGATCCGCACCAAGGGTGAACCGGGCACCGGCGACGTGGTACAGGCCGTGCGCCACATGCGCATGATGCAGTCGGAGATCCGCCGCATCGGCTCCATGTCCGAGGATGAGCTGTTCGACGCGGCCAAACTGCTGCAGGTGCCCTATGATCTGGTGCTGTACGTCCACGAGCATAAAAAGCTGCCGGTGGTCAACTTTGCCGCAGGCGGCGTGGCCACGCCGGCCGACGCCGCCCTGATGATGCAGCTGGGCGCCGAGGGCGTGTTTGTCGGCTCGGGCATCTTCAAGTCCGGCAACCCCGAAAAGCGTGCCGCCGCCATTGTCAAGGCCGTGACGAACTTTACCGACGCCAAGCTGCTGGCCGAGCTGTCGGAGGACCTGGGCGAGGCCATGGTGGGCATCAACGAGCAGGAGATCCAGCTGCTGATGGCCGAGCGGGGCAAATAAGCATGCAGATTGCCGTTCTTGCCCTGCAGGGGGCATTCATCGAGCACGAGCATATGCTCTCCGCCCTGGGCGTCGACTCCTTTGAAATCCGCCAGCTGCGGGATATCCAGCGTCCCTTCGACGGGCTGATCATCCCCGGCGGCGAGAGCACCGTACAGGGCAAGCTGCTGCGTGAGCTGGGTCTGTTCGAGCCAATCCGCCAGGCGATTTCCGCCGGGCTGCCGGTGTTCGGCACCTGTGCCGGTCTGCTGCTGCTGGCAAAGGAGATTGCCAACGACAGCCGGGTCCACCTGGCCACCATGGACATCCGCGCCGTGCGCAACGCCTATGGCCACCAGCTGGGCAGCTTTGACACCCAGGCAGCGTTTGCCGGGATCGGCGAAATTCCCATGACCTTCATCCGCGCGCCGTATATCGGCTCTGTATGGGCCGACACGCAGGTTCTGGCTGAGGTAGACGGCAAAATCGTCGCCGCGCGGCAGGGCAACCAGCTTGCCACTGCCTTTCACCCGGAGCTGACCCGCGACCTGCGGGTTCACGAATACTTTGTCCACATGGTGGAGCAGCACGCCAAGGCGTGACAACCTCCCCTGCAACAGCAGACGAGCCTTGCCGGAACACCGGCAAGGCTCGTCTTGTATCTTTTTTCAGCTGCGGGATGGGGCCGCTCCCGGCTCCCAGACAAAGCTGCTGGTCAGCAGCGTGGCCTGGTTGTCCGCCACGGTGAGAATGCCCCCGTCGGTTGTTCCGGCGCGCTCACTGCCGTCCGGGCAGATAATCCGGCACCGTCCGGGCTGCACCGCCGTGACAAAGGCCGCGTGACCGGCCAGGATGGCCAGGTCGCCCCCTGCCCCGCGCAGCGCCAGCATCTCGGCCTGCCCGTCGTAAAGGCTGCCGTCCGGCGAAGAAACAATCAGGCGAAAGGTATTCATCGCGCCACCTTCTTTGCCTTTTCCACCACCTCGTCGATGGTGCCGGCAAACAGGAAGGCCGACTCGGGCAGGTCGTCATGCCGCCCCTCGATGATCTCCTTAAAGCCGCGGATCGTCTCGTGCAGCGGCACATAGGTGCCCGGGATGCCCGTAAACTTTTCGGACACGGTGAAGGGCTGGGACAGAAAGCGCTGGATTTTGCGGGCGCGCTGCACCAGCAGCTTGTCCTCGTCCGACAGCTCGTCCATGCCCATAATGGCGATGATGTCCATCAGCTCCTGATAGCGCTGGAGGATGCGCTGCACCTCGCGCGCCACCTGATAGTGCTCCTGGCCCAGAATT
>CACXCV010000258.1 GCA_902766215.1 Oscillospiraceae bacterium | reverse complement strand
TTGTCGATCAAACCAGCGTTGAACCAATCGCGGAGCAGGGCCAGATACTGCTTATACTCTTCCTGCACAGCGCCATAGCGAACCTCGCCATCGACCACATACCACTGCGTGCCGATGCCATAGCCGCTGGCAAACTCACTGTTAGTAAAAATGCCGTTGGCCGGGATGCTGATCCAGCCGCCCCACTTGTCATGGATGGCCGTCAGAGCCTCGGTCCAGTCGTCATAGGTTTCTGGCAGAGCCAGACCCAGCTCGTCCAGCAGGTCGGAACGGAAGTTCATGCCCTGCCAGTCGACCTCCTGCTCATAGTCCATCTTGTAGATGTAGGCCAGAGAGCCTTCGTCGGTAACGGACATACGGGTGTGGGTGTCGCTCAGGGCGCGCATGGCCTGATAGTTGGGCATATACTTGGCCACGTAGTCGGTCAGATCAAGGATCAGATCCTCGTCAATGGCGTGCTGGCCGCCCTTGGGATAGCGGGAACTGAAGCTATCAACGATGTCGTCGGTTGCACCGGAGACCAGCATCAGGTTAAACTGCTCGGTGGCAGTGAAGAAAGAGGCGTTGTGAACCTCGATGTTCACGCCGGTCCACTCGGGTACCCAGTTGTACAGCTGCGTATTGGCAAAATCAGATTCATAGGCAGCGGGCAGATACTCACAGGCCCAGAAGGTGATGGTCGGGTTGTCGGTTGCTAGGGGCAGCACCAGCGGCTCGGCCGTCACGGCAGGGTTGCTGGGGTCGGGGCTGGTGGCCAGGCCGGAGCGGCCAATCGGGCGCTCGGCCACGGCGGTGTCGTCCGGCGTGTCGGTGTTGTCCGGCGTGTTTGTATCGTCCGCCGCATCGGCGGGCGTGTTCGTGTCGGCGGGGGTGTTTGCATTGTTCGGCGTGTCGGTGTTGGCTGGCGTGCTGCTGCCTGTGCAGGCACAGAGCGCAACCAGCAGACACAGCGCCAGGAACAGGGCTGTGAGCTTTTTCATGTTGTTACCTCCTTGATTTTAGTGACGAAAAACGGACACTGCGATTTACTGTATATAAAATACGACAAAAAATCTTGAAATTCAATCTGCATAATTAACAAAATAACATTACAATTAACGTCAACATGCACAAGAAGATAATAAGTAGCAAGGAGAGCCAAGGGATGGAAGTATAAAGAATGTGATAAGAAAATGTTGCAAACAGGGGACAAAAGAGCGAAAAGCAACGCGTTTTCCGGGAAAAACATACGATCTTCCGGGCGGCGGAAAACAGAAACCGCGCAGCGGACTGCATGAACAGCCCGCTGCGCGGATGGAAAAGGAAAGGGAGAGATCAGCGAACGGTGATGGCGGAAACAACGTGCTCGCTGCCGGATTCTACCGTGACGTGAATTGTTCCGGTGCCCGTGGGACGAATAACGGCAAAGGCGTGGCCGAACCAGGTGTGGTAGCTGCCATCAAAGAAATTCTCCTCACTGACGGGGTCGCCGCTGCCAAGACCCTGCAGGTAGCCGGGGCCATCCACCGTAACGGAAACGCTGCGCCGCGTGCCCATGTTGACCCGGCCCTGCCCGTCGCGGAGCCAGATATCCACAAAGGCAAGGTCCTTGTCGTTGTTTTCCAGCGTTTCGTTTTCCACTTCGACGCAGAGCGCGATGTCGTCCCCGGCACTTTCCAGCGTCCAGCGGCCGGATTCCTGCCCGCCGGTGTAGATCACGGCCTCCAGCATGCCGGGGGTGAGCACGGTGTCGAACACGGTGCGGCAGGCCAGCTGCTCGTCGGTGTTTTCCTGCGGGATGGGCAGGCGCGCGATGGACTGGCCGTTGCAGAACAGCTCGGCCTCGTCGCCCCTGGCATAGACCTCCACGCGCACGGGCTTGCCCTCGCAGCCGGGCCAGTTCCAGCTGGCGGCGGTGCCCGGCCAGCTCCAGGCGTTGAGAATCGGATCGTCGGCATAGTGCGCCGACTCCTGCACGGCAATGAAGGGCTCGGTGCGGTGGCCCACGACCAGCTCGCGGTAATAGCCCTGCGGCGTCTGCTGGCCGGTAATGTCAAAGTCGGCGTCATAGGCGATGAACCAGGGATAATCACCGCGGCTGAAACCGCCCTCGGAATTGCGGTAGCGATCTTTTCCAATGCCGGCCTCGCCAAGATTATCCCAAGAGGTCCGGACAAAGTCGCCGATGACGCTGCTGTTTTCGGTGACCAGCTTCCAGTTGTACGCCAGATCCTTCGGGAAAGTTTCTGCGCCCACAGAGATTCAGTTGGTAAAGTGGGCGCTGTCATACAGATAGCGGTCGGCAGCGTAGTTATAGCCGCAGATGTCCTGCGTCTCATAGGACTCGTTGGTGGACTCAATGATCAGCGGATGCATGGACATGGCGCTCATGGAGCTGCCGGCGCTGGCCATCATGGCGTTAATGCCGCCCTCGGTGTTCTTCTGGCGCGCTTCCATCAGCTTTTTCATGACCTTCATGTTGCCGACCATGTTGTTCAGGCCGGCGGTGATGTACCGGGTGCTGTCCAGGGCGCGGATTGCGCCGCCGATGCGGCGGTAGATCGCCGCGCCGGCCTGGGTGCCCGATTCGGAAATTTCGTTGCCCACGGAGTACATCACCACGCAGGGATGGTTATAGTCCTTGGCCACCATGGAAGCCACATCCTCCTGCCAGCGGAAGCCAAAGCTCTTGCCATAGTCCCGCGGGGTTTTGGACAGGTTCCACATGTCGGTCAGCTCGTCCATTACGGCCATGCCATAGCGGTCGCAGGCCCGCAGCAGGGCGCGGGACATGGGGTGGTGCGCGCTGCGGATGGCGTTATAGCCGGCGGCTTTCAGGCGGCGGACCCGCCGCTCCTCGGCCCGCTCGATGGTGGCCGCGCCGATGACGCCGTTGTCGTGGTGAATGCAGCCGCCGTAGAGCTTGACGGTCTGACCGTTGATCTGCAGGCCGTTGATCGGATCGAGCTGCAGGGTGCGGATGCCAAAGGTGTCCACTTCGGCTGTGTCGACAACCTGGCCGTTCTCCACCAGCTTGACGACCACCTGGTACACCGCGGGATGCTCCAGCGACCAGAGCCTGGGATTGGCGATGTACAGACGGGGGTGAATAACCTCGGTTTTCTGCGTGGTGATGTGCAGCTTTTGAAAATCGTGGCACACCTTGTCGCCGCTTTCGTCAAAGAAATCGATGACCACCTGCAGGTCGCGGTTATGCAGCGAGTCGTTGACAATGGTGATCTCTGTGCCAATGGCGGCGACGGTCTCGCTGGCCGAGAGTGTGGTCAGGCGAACGCCGTCGTGGTCGATGTGCAGCGGGTCGGCTACGATCAGCTTTACCTCACGATACAGGCCCGCGCCTGCATACCAGCGGGAGTCACGGTCGGCATAGAGCACCACCTGCACCTCGTTGGGCTCGCCATAGCGCAGCAGGCTGCTGCAGGAAATATAAAACTCGGCGTAAGGATTGGGGCACTGGCCGGCAAAATCGCCGTTGAGCCAGACGGTGGCATTTCGATATGCACCGATATGCACCTTCAAATTGCAGCCAGACACGCCGGTCGGCCCACTCGGCCGGGACGTCAAAGGTCTTTTTATAATAAAAGGACGCATTGGGGAAATAGCCCTTGGAGCCGCCGCTGGCGGCGTCGGGCGTGCGCTTTTCATGAATGGTTGCGTCATGGGGAAGGGTTACGGGGATTTCCACCGGGGGCGTGCCGCGGCCATAATGCCACGTGGGATCGCCTTTGGCATAGGTCCAGCCATGGTTAAAGGGAACACTTTTCATTTTGTATCTCCTTTCCGAATGGGTCAAAGGGGCGGGTGAATGCGAACCTGATGAAATTATATCGCCTGCGGCGGAAGGAACAATGCGGGAATGACAGCATTTTGATCCCAAATGGCAACCGTATGCAAGCAATGAGCGGAT
>CACXCV010000257.1 GCA_902766215.1 Oscillospiraceae bacterium | reverse complement strand
TTAATGTCGGGGTAGCCCACATAGATCTGCCGGTCAAACCGGCCGGGACGCAGCAGCGCCGGATCCAGGATATCCACCCGGTTGGTCGCGGCCAGTACCACGACCCCTTCGTTGCTGGTAAAGCCGTCCATCTCCACCAGGAGCTGGTTCAGCGTCTGCTCACGCTCGTCGTGGCCGCCGCCCAGACCCGCGCCGCGCTTGCGGCCCACGGCGTCGATCTCGTCGATGAAGACAATGGCCGGGGCCATCTTCTTGGCCTGTTCAAACAGGTCGCGCACACGGCTGGCGCCCACGCCTACATACAGCTCCACAAAGTCCGAGCCGGAGATGGACAGAAACTGCACGCCCGCCTCGCCGGCCACCGCTTTGGCCAGCAGGGTCTTGCCGGTGCCCGGAGGGCCGACCAGCAGCACGCCCTTGGGGATGCGCGCGCCGATCTGCGTGAACTGCTTGGGGTTTTTCAGGAAGGCGACAATCTCCTGCAGTTCTTCCTTTTCCTCGTCGGCGCCGGCCACGTCGCGGAAGGTCACCTTTTTCTTCTCGTCGCTGCCCAGCCGGGCCCGCGCCTTGGAGAACTTGGCCACGCTGCCGCCGCCGCCGCCCTGGGCACGGTTCATCATAAAGAACCACAGGCCAAAGATCAGCGCCGCAATGACCAGATAGGGGATGAACATCACCCACCAGGGCGTTTCGTGGGTGGGGACAATGTCATAGTCCTTGATGATGCCGGCCTGATACTGCTGATCGATCAGCTCGCCCAGGTCATAATAGAACACATCGAAATATGCCAGCGGATAGCTGATGACGGTCTGCCCGTCATACGGTGCGTTCAGCTCCAGATAGAGCACATTGTCCTGCACCTTGACCTGCTCGACCTGCTCGCTGCGGAACAGCGCCTTCACCTCGGCATAGCTGATGGACGAGGTTTCGCTCCCGCCCAGCAAAATCAGCACCGTCGCCAGCAGGATGACAAAAATCAGGATATAAAACCCGATGTTGCCAAAGCTCTTCTTGTTATTGTTCAATTGCTCACTTCCGTTCCGTGCGTTTGCTCCGTCTCCGGGTGATACGCCCCTATGTAGGGCAGGTTGCGGAAACGGTCCTGATTATCCAGTCCATAGCCCACGGGAATACACGCGGGGATGGAAAAGCCCACATAGTCCGCCTCGATCGGCGCCTGCCGGTGGGACGGCTGATCCAACAGCGTGCACACCTCCAGAGAGGCCGCGCCGCGATGCTGCAGCAGGTTGGTGACAAAGGTCATCGTCCGGCCGGTGTCCAGCAGCGCCTCAAGCACCACCACGTGACGGCCCATGGGCGCCATGCCCACATCCTTGGCCAGCACCACGCCCTCGTGGTCCGGCCCATAGTGAGACACAGCCAGAAACTCCACCGTGCAGGGCGCGGCAAACCGGCGGATGACGTCGGCCATAAACACATAGCAGCTCCCCAGAATCCCGACAAACATGGGGTTCTTGTCGTGATATTTCTCCAACAGCTGCTGTGCCAGCTCGTCCACCCGCCGGGTAATCTGCTGCTCGGTCAGCAGCGCTTCAACATCCTCAGGGTACATTTGCGGTCCCTCCATCCACTTCGGCCTGCCACAGGAATGCAACCCGCAGCGCGGGCGCTCCCGCCGGGGCAAGCCGGTCCTGCTGCGCGCCCAGGCCGGGCACAGCCAGTACACCGCCGTTATCTTCCAGCACCGGCAGCGCATCCCGCTCCCAGGCAGGGATCTTCCGGTCGATCATCAGGCGCTTGAGCGTCCGGCTGCCGCCGGGCAGACGCAGCGTGTCACCGGTCTGCCGCGGGCGCAGCCGCAGTTGCCCCGTTATTGTATCACGGGAGAAATAAAATGTGTAGCGATTTTGTGAAGTTTCGCCCTCCGAGGTGCAAATTGTGCATTCAATCCGCCACCCGGGCAGCTCCGCCACGCCAGGGACCGACAGCACCGCCGGCTGCCACGTCTCCGCCCGCGCCGGGTCCATCCACAGCCGGTCATAGGCCCGCCGCGCTGTCCATCCGCCGGGCAGCGACACGGCAGCCGAGCCGCTCTGCCCTGCAATCAGCGCCTCCAGCGCCCGGGTGTGCCGCGCCGTCAGCTCCACCGGCGCAAAGGCCCGCAGCACCCGCGCCCGCAGCGCCGGATGCAGCGCGTTTGCGGCGGCGCAGTCCAGCGCCGCGCCCTGCCGGGCCTGTGCCAGCGCCTGCTCCGTCAGCTGCGCCAGCAGCGCCTCGTCCTGCCGCAGCCGCGCGGCCATGTCGGCCAGGGCTGGCACAATCCGCGGGTTTTCCTCTGCCAGCAGCGGCAGCGCCGCGTGCCGCAGGCGGTTACGGCGATAGGCGTCGCCGCTGTTGGTTTCGTCGTCCGTATGGGGCAGGCCGTAGGCGCGGAGATAGCCCTCCGTGTCGGCCCGGCGCAGCCCCAGCAGGGGACGCAGCAGCCGCCCGCGCACCGGCGCCATGCCGCCCAGGCCGCGCAGACCTGTGCCGCGCACCAGCTGCAGCAGCACCGTTTCGGCCTGGTCGTCCATGGTGTGCGCCGTGGCAAGGAAGTCGTCTCCTGCCGCGCCGAACAGAAAGGCATAGCGCGCCCGCCGCGCCGCGTCTTCCACGCCGGCGCCCCGGCTGTCAATCGATCCGTATCCCACCGCCAGCGGCAGCGACCAGCCCCGGCACAGAGCGCGGACAAATGCCTCGTCCCTGTCAGACGCCGCACCGCGCAGCCGGTGGTTAAAGTGCGCCGCCTCGACCCGCAGGCCCATCGCAGCCCCCACCGTCATCACGCAGTGGGTCATGGCCACCGAGTCGGTTCCGCCGGACAGAGCGCAGACAATCCTCCCTCCGGGGGGCAGCGCGGACAGGGCCGCCCGCACGGCCGGCTCCAGCGCGTTACTCACTGTGCTTCCACTCCCGGTCGGAGAAGCTGGTATACTGCGGCAGCCACTGCACCTTAACGGTGCCGGTTTCGCCGTGGCGGTTTTTCGCCACGATGAACTCTGCCACGTTGGGTTCGTCAGTGTTCTCGTTGTAATAGTCGTCGCGGTATAGGAAGATCACCTCGTCGGCGTCCTGCTCGATGGCGCCGGACTCGCGCAGGTCTGACAGCATGGGCCGCTTATCCGTGCGGCTCTCGCTGGCGCGGGAGAGCTGGCTCAGGCAGATCACCGGCACGTTCAGCTCCTTGGCCATGATTTTCATACTGCGGGAAATGTCGCTGATGATGGTCACGCGGTTGTCGCCGGGGCGGCCGCCGCCGTTCATCAGCTGCAGATAGTCTATTATAACCATTCCCAGGTTGTCGATACGCCGGCACTTGGCGTTCATCTCCGCCACAGTAATGGCCGGATTGTCATCCACGCGGATGTCCATCTGGCTCAGCGCGCTGGAGGCGATGCCCAGCTTGCCCCACTCCTCGTCGTCCAGGCGACCGGTGAGCAGCTTGCGGTTGTCCACATAGCTCTCGCTGGATAGCAGGCGCATGGCCAGCTGCTCGCGGGACATCTCCAGCGAGAAGAAGGCCACGCAGCGGTCGGTGGCCTTGCGGGCCACGTTGAGCACCAGGTTGAGCGCCATGGCGGTCTTGCCCATGCCGGGTCGGCCGGCGATAATCAGCAGGTCCGACTTGTTCAGGCCGGCCAGCTGCTTGTCCAGGTCGCGAAAGCCCGTGGACAGGCCGGGAATGTCGTCGCCGCGCTCGGCCAGCTCGTTGAGCCGCTCGTATACATCCAGCAAAATCGCGCCGATGTGCTCGAGGTCGCGGCTGGACTGCCCCTTGCGGACGGCATAAATCTTCTGCTCGGCCGACTCGAGAATTTCCTCTGCCGTGCCCTCGCCGGCGCTGACGGTCTGGGTGATGTCGCTGGCCGCCTGATCCAGCTTGCGCAGGATGGTCTTTTCGCTGACGATGCGGGCATAGTCCCGCACGTGCGCCGCCGTGGGCGTAATCTCCATCAGCTGCAGCAGATAGGCCTGGGTGTTGTCGTGGAAGCAGCCGCGCTCCTTCAGCTTGTCCATCACCGTCACCGGGTCGATGGGCTGGGAAAAGCTGAACATGGCAAAAATGGCCTCAAAGATCTCGCGGTTCTGCTCCAGATAAAAGTCTTCGGCCGTCAGCATCCCCATCACATCCGGCACACACCGGCTGTCGATCAGCATGGCGCCGAGGACGCTCTGCTCGGCCTCCAGCGCCTGGGGTACCTGATGGGTCAGCAGCTCATCCACCGCCGCCGCCTCCTTTCTATGCTTTTTCTGTGCGGGTGCTTACAGCTCCTCCACCTGCACGGTCATCGTGCCGCTGATCTCGTGGCCCAGCTTGCACTTGAGGTGATAGGTGCCCACGTTTTTGATCGGCTCGTCCTGCACAATCTTCCGGCGGTCGATGTCAATGCCGGTCTGCGCCTTCAGCGCCCTGGCAATCTCGTCCGAGGTGACCGAGCCGAACAGCCGGCCGGTCCCGCCGCCCTTGGCCTTGACAATCACCGTCAGGGTCTTCAGCTGCTCGGCAATCTCCATGGCGCGGGCCTTTTCACGGGCAATCTGCTCGGCCTTGGCCTTGTCGTTCATCTTCATGGTGTTGATGCTGTCGGCCGTGGCCGTCTGGGCCAGGCCCCGGGGCAGCAGGAAGTTGCGGGCATAGCCGTCAGAAACCTCAATCAGCTGGCCGTGCTTGCCCTGGCCGCGGACATCCTGTAATAAAATCACCTTCATCGTTATATCCTCCTTGTGTTATGTCTCAAAATAGTGATCGATGGCCTCGATCAGCCGCCAGAGGACCTCCTCCAGCGTGCCCTCCACCTGGCCGCCGGCCACGGCCGCGTTGCCGCCGCCGCCCAGTTCTGCCAGGATCAGCTGCACATTCACCTCGCCGAGGCTGCGGGCGCAGATAATCACCCGCCCGGTGGGCGCGTCGGGATAGAGCACAAAGCTGGTCTCGATGCCCGAGATGTTCAGCAGCTCGTCGGCCGCCTGCGAGGCCACCACCCGGTCGAGCTGGCTGTCCACCGCCGCCACAGCCAGGCTGTCGCGATAAAGCTTGGCCGCCTGAATGACGGCATAGCGCTCGACGGTGTGGGGCAGGTCGTTTTGAAACAGCTTTTTGATCTCGGACGGGTCGGCCCCCGCGCGGCGCAGGAACGCCGCCGCCTCAAAGGTCTGGCTGCCGGTGCGGACGGCAAAGTTTTTGGTGTCCAGGCTGATGCCGGCCAGCAGCGCGCCCGCCTCCTGCGGGAGGATGTCGCGCATCTCCACGCCATATTGCAGCAGCTCAGTCACCAGCTCGGAGGCCGAGGAGGCGTATGGCTCGTGCAGGTGCAGGGCATAACCCTCGATATAGTCGGCCTCGCGCCGGTGGTGGTCGATAACCACCAGCTGCCCGGCCCGCTCCAGCAGGGCCTGGCTCTCCACCTGGCTGGGGCGGTTGGTGTCCACCACAATGACCAGGCTCTCGCTGTCCACCAGCTGCGCCGCTTCCTGCGGGCTGAGAAACGCATGCTCATATTCAGGCAGGCGGTGCAGCCGCTCCAGCAGCTTCTGGCACATGTTGTGCTCGGGATCCATGACGATGCGCGCGCGCTTGCCGGTCTTGCGGCACAGGGCCATCATGCCCGCCGCCGCGCCCAGCGCGTCCAGGTCGGCGTTGCGGTGCCCCATGAGGAACACCGACGACGAGCGGCTGATCAGCTCGGTCAGCGAGCCGACCATCACGCGGGCCTTGATTGTGGTGCGGCGTTCGCCCTCTTTGGTGCGCCCGCCGATAAAGGTAAAGTCAGTGCGGTCGCGGATGACCGCCTGGTCGCCGCCCCGGGACAGGCACATCTCCAGCCCCGCGGTGGCAAACTCATAGCACTGCTTCAGGTGCTCGCCGTCGCGGCCGATACCCAGCGACACCGTCGCCGGGACGCCCTGCTCGCTGCGCACCTCGTGAATCATTTCCAGAATGGCAAACTTCCCCTCGCGCAGGCGGGGCAGGTCGCGCTCTTCCATCAGCATCAGATAGCGGTTGCGCTCCAGCTTGCGCAGCAGGCAGGGCACCTGCCCGGCCCACTCGGTGACCTTCTGGTCAATCTGCGCGGCAATGGCGCTGACGGCGCTGTCGGAGAGGGTGTTGGTCATCTCCTCATAGTTGTCCACCAGCAGAATGGCCGCCACCGGGCGCGAAGCCAGATATTCGTCCCGGGTATTGAGCAGGCCCGTCTGGTCCACCCAGTACAGCGCCGCCAGGCCGGTGGACTCGCCCGCCTCGTTGTCAATCAGGCTGCCATAGACGCGGTAGCGCCGCCCGTCCACCAGAAACTCGCGGGGATAGCGGCTCTTGCCCTCTTCCAGCCAGGCCAGGTCAAACTCCGGAAAAATCTCGTGCAGGTGGATGTCATACAGCTGCTCGCGGCCGCCGGTCAGCTGGATAAACAGGCTGTTGCCCCAGACCACGTCGCCGGTGTCCGCCTGCAGCACCGCCATGGGCAGGGGCATGCTGCGCACGTCGCCGGCCATGGTCTGCCCCTGGGCGGCGGCATGCTCGATGAACTGAAGGATCGCGCGGCGGCGGCGGCGCAGGTTGAGCAGATTCAGCACGGCCAGCAGCACCGTCAGCAGCGCCTCGCCGGCAGCCAGCCAATATTGCCCCAGCAGTGCCGCTGCCAGGATGCACAGCGCCAGCGCAACAAAATAGGCCCAGCTGTGGGACAGCAGCAGGCGCGAAAGTTGCTTGTTCATTGTTGCATACCCCTCTCCGGCGGCATTCAGCGATAGCTTTGGATTGTATCATTATATCAGAAGTTTTCCCCGCCCGCAAGGGATTCTCACAATATTATATCGTCCCGGCCGGCCAATACGCTTTTCCGGCGGGCAAAATTACAGAATCGTTCATGATTCTGTGTTTCTTTCCCTGCCGGGATATGTTATAATGCGTCCATAGCGGGTTTCCCGCCCTGTTTCCGGCAGTCAGCCCGGCTCCGGCCGGGCGAAACCATACCAGTGATCCCGGCGCGGTACTCCGCGCCCGAAAGGAGACCGATTATGGGTCTGTTCTCTTCCATTTCCACCAAGCTTTTCGGCACCCGCTCCCAGCGGGAGCTGAAGGCCATCCAGCCGCTGGTCGATCAGATCGAAGGGCTGGGCGCACAGTATCACGCCATGACCGACGCACAGCTGCGCAGCCAGACCGACATATTGAAGGGCCGCCTGGCTGCCGGCGAGACGCTGGACGCCATTCTGCCCGACGCCTTTGCCGCCATGCGCGAGGCGGCCGACCGCGTGCTTGGCAAGCGGCCCTATCCGGTGCAGCTGCTGGGCGGCATCGTGCTGCATCAGGGCCGCATCGCCGAGATGAAGACCGGCGAGGGCAAAACGCTGGTGGCCATCCTCCCGGCCTATCTCAACGCCCTGACCGGCAAGGGCGTGCACATTGTCACCGTCAACGACTATCTGGCCAAATATCAGGGCGAGATGATGGGCAACGTGTTCCGCTTTATGGGGCTCAGCTGCGGCATCATTGTCCACGGTCTGAACAACGACCAGCGCCGCGCTGCCTATGCCGCCGACGTGACCTATGGCACCAACAACGAGTTCGGCTTTGACTATCTGCGTGACAACATGGCCATTTACAAGAAGGAAATGGTGCAGCGCGGACACCATTTTGCCATTGTGGACGAGGTCGACTCGATCCTCATCGACGAGGCACGCACGCCGCTGATCATCTCCGGCCAGGGCGAGGCCTCCACCAAGTTCTACGAGATGGCCGACCAGCTGGTGCGCGGCATGAGCCGCCAGGTCTTTACCTCCACCGACGAAAAAGAGGACCAGTCCGGGCTGAAGGTGGACTATATCGTGGATGAGAAGGCCCGCACCGCCACCCTCACGGCACAGGGCATTGCCAGGGCCGAAAAATACTTCGGTCTGGAAAACCTCTCCGACCCGGAAAACGCCACCATCATGCACCACATCAACCAGGCGCTGAAGGCCCACGGCCTCTTCCGCCGCGACACCGACTATGTGGTGAAGGACGGCGAAGTGATCATCGTGGACGAGTTTACCGGTCGTCTGATGTATGGCCGCCGCTATTCCGAGGGGCTGCACCAGGCCATCGAGGCCAAGGAGGGCGTGACCGTCGCCCGCGAGTCCAAGACGCTGGCCACCATCACCTTCCAGAATTTCTTCCGCCTGTATCACAAGCTCTCCGGCATGACCGGCACCGCCCTGACCGAGGCGGAGGAGTTTGAGTCGATCTATAACCTCGACGTAATCGAAATCCCCACCAACCGGCCCGTGATCCGCGTGGACAACCCCGACGCGGTGTATAAGACCCAGGCCGGCAAGCTGCGGGCCGTCATCCGCCAGATTGAGACCTGCCACGCCAAGGGCCAGCCCGTGCTGGTGGGCACGGTCTCGGTGGAAAAGTCCGAGCAGCTGTCCGCCATGCTGAAAAAGGCCGGCATCCCTCACACCGTCCTCAACGCCAAGCATCACGAGCGCGAGGCCGAGATTGTGGCCCAGGCCGGCAAGCTGGGCGCGGTGACTATCGCAACCAACATGGCCGGCCGCGGC
>CACXCV010000256.1 GCA_902766215.1 Oscillospiraceae bacterium | reverse complement strand
GTGTCGCCCTGGACTTCCGCCGGACGCTGTCCAGCCAGGTGCATCTGGACAGCGCCGAGATTCTCCCTGCGCAGAAGCTGCTCAACGAGCTGAGTCAGCTGGTGATTGACCGCCCGTGGGGATACTTTTTCAGCGTGCAGGGGCTGATGCTGCGCCTGTTTGAGCTGCTGGAGGACAAGCGGAACTATCACGCGACCATCATCCAGCCGAACACCAGCTCTGAGGAGACGCTCTATGCCGAGATCCAGCACTATCTGCTCGAGCGCAGCGGCCGCATCACGCGCCAAGAGCTGTCGGCTCTGCTGCACTACAATCCGGACTATCTCGGCCGCGTCGTCAAGCGCCAGTCCGGGCTGAGCTTTACCCAGTACAGCCAGCAGCTGTGGCTAGACAAGGCCAGGTCGCTGCTGACCTCCACTGACATGAGCATCAGCGACATCATCCGCTCCCTCGCCTTTGAAAACCGGCACTATTTTTACCGCGTGTTTTTCGACAAAACCGGCATGACGCCCCAGGAATACCGACAGCAGAACAGAAATTGAGCTGCGCCGCTCCGCCGCCGCGCTGTTTTTCGCCAGCAGGCAGGCTGCCCCGCGTCCGGGACGGCCTGCCTGTATATTATTTTTTTCCAATGGGTGAAAGGATTTCCCGGCTGCGGTGTTCTATATAGTAGAGGGGCACAGAACTGCCCAGGAACTCGCCACGAAAGGGGGCAATCCCCCCTTGAGCGTGAGAACAGAAATCCGCGTGCGGCAGATTCGCCGCAGAACACGGCAATACCGACTGTGGTATCTGGACGACGAACTTTATTACGGCGCATACGCCTCTTTTACCCAGAAAGCGGTAATCAACGCCGACGAAATGGCCTATACCATTGCCGACCGCTGGCCCTCCGGTCTGGAGCAGATTGTCTACCTGCAGGACGAGGACGCGCCGACCTTCCATGCCAGCTCCAACGGCACCGACTTTACATATCACACGGCCGATCAGCCCTATTGGGCGTCCAGCGACGAAAACGTGATCCAGCTCTTCACCGCCGGCGACAGCCTGAGCCTGGCCGATTCGCCCACTGTGGGCATTGTGGCGGCGGGCGCAGCCTGTGTCGGTGACCCTGACCGGGCTGGACAGCCCGCAGTTTCTCAGCGGCGAGTCCATCTCCTTTGGCTGGGCGCTGGAGCATTTCGATTTGGAAGCCAACCCGGACGACTGCGCCTTCCAGCTTTCTCATTACCGCCGGCGGACAGCTGGAGTTTGAAAAGGCCATCAACCTCAAACCCTTCCCCATCGCCTTCGGCTTCAAGGTGCGCGGCGGCGTGACCGTGGATTTCCAGGCTGCCGTGCGCTATGCCGAACAGCTGGGGCTGGAGTGGAACGACGAAACAGCCTGCGCCGTCAACGACTACCTCACCGCGCTGCGCATCAACGCCTTCATCGATGTAGCCAGCAGCGACTACTTTTTCCAGGCCGTGTTGTGGGCCGTGGAACAGGGCATCACCACCGGCACCGGCAGCACCACGTTCAGCCCCGACATGGCCTGCACCCGCGCGCAGATCGTCACCTTCCTCTATCGCTGCCTGAACTGACCCGCCGCTGCGCGCCGCGCCGCATGCAGCCGGCACAACGCAGAGCCGGATTTCAGTCTTTCTGGAATCCGGCTCTGCGGCTTTGCGCCGCGTCAGAGAATTGCCGCATCTATTGACAAGCAGCCCCCAACTGAGTACAATGAGTAATGTACATTAGATGATGTGCATTCAGCATTTCACGGTCACAGGAAAGGGTGCGGGCGATGGCTCCGAAAAATAAGTTCACAAAAGAAGAAATGGCAGCGGCGGCGCTGCGGGTCGTGCGGAGCAAAGGAATCGACGGGCTGACCGCAAAAACCATGGCGGATGAGCTGGGCACCTCCACACAGCCGATTTTCACGGGCTTCGGCTCGATGGACGGCGTCAGACAGGAGGTTTATGCCGCTGCGGTGCGCGTATACGACGGCTATGCGGACGCAGGATTGAAAGAAGCCATTCCCTTCTTGGGGGTTGGAATGCAGTATATTCGGTTCGCGCGGGAGGAGCCGGAGCTTTACCGGCTTTTGTTTCTGACACGGGCGCAGAACCAGGAGCACAGCGCCATGAAGTCGATGCAGCATTTACAGGCGCTTGTCCGCCCGACGCTGATGGATGTCTATCATATCACTGCCGAGGAGGCGGATCGCTACTTCCGTGACCTCTGGCTTGTGGTGCACAGCCTGTCCACGTTGATCGTGACCGGCGACTGCCCTTACTCCGACCAGGAGATCGGGCAGATTCTGACAGGCTTCAGTATCAGCATCTGCAAGTCCCTGAAGGAAATCCCCGGCTTTGCGGCAAACGCCTATGACCGCGAGCGTGCCTTTTGTGCCCTGATCGGGGAACAATCAGGGAGCAATCCATGACAGCATCACCCTGCCGGACACACAGACGCAGCGCAGACCACGGGATACGCGGTCATGCACTGCGACCTTTTTATCAAGCAGTAAGAGCATGCGCATCAAAACATCCATGATAGAGGTGACTGCCATATGGAAATCAGGCGCTTGGAAAAACAGGCCTATGCAGGCCAGAAATTCACCGCACACTATCAGACGACTGGTTATTATGATATTTGCGTGTCTGAATCAGGCTTTCAGTTGAACTATATCCCCTTCGAAGCCTCCACCGAACGCTCTTTTGACGACGTGTTTTCGGCGCGTGGCTGGAGGACCCGGTTACGTTCGGCGCGTTTGAGGGCGGAAACCTGATCGGATACGTCGAGGGCTCGCCGGAGAGCTGGAACAACCGTTTCCGCATCAGCAATATCTGCGTGTTTGACCGCGCGACGCGCCAGCGCGGGATCGGCTCCATGCTGATGGGAGCCATACAGGCCGCGGCGGAATCCCTTAGCGCGCGGATGATCGTTTTGGAAACGCAATCCTGCAACGAAGCCGCGATTGCATTTTATCGCCGGAACGGCTTTTCGATCATCGGCTTTGATCTGTACACTTACTCCAACACCGATCCAGAGCGGCACGAAGTAAGAATAGAAATGGGAAAAAAGCTCAAATAATCGCCCCGGCGTGGTGTGCGGTGGAAGAAATCATTAATTGACAGGAGTACCGATAATGAATCATATTGTGGTCTATGTCCATGGCAAGGGCGGCTCGGCGGAGGAAGCCGGGCATTACAAGCACCTATTCCCAAGCGCGGAAGTAATCTGGTTTGATTACCATGCGCAGGCTCCGTGGGAAGCCCGGGAGGAATTTCCGGCGTTTTTCGCCGAACAGCGAAAGCGCTGTGACCGCCTCACGCTGGTGGCAAACAGCATCGGCGCATTCTTCTCCCTGTCTTCGCTGGATGCCGCGCTGGTTGACAGCGCCCGCCTGATCTCCCCCGTCGTAGACATGGAGAAGCTGATCGGCAGCATGATGCTGTGGGCAAACGTGACCGAACAGGCGCTTGCAGAAAAGCTGGAGATTCCCGCGCCATTCGGTGAAACGCTGTCGTGGCGCTATCTGACCTATGTGCGCGAGCACCCGATTTCATGGCACGTCCCCACCCGCATTTTGTACGGCGAGCACGACAACCTGACCTCGCTGGAAACCATATCGGCCTTTGCAGAGAAAACCGGCGCGGAGCTGACCGTCATGCCGGGCGGGGAGCATTGGTTTCATACCGAAGCGCAGATGCGCTTTCTGGACCGGTGGATTACAGCGGAATAACAGGCCAGCCGGTCGGCGCAGCCCATGGCCGGCGAACAGGCCCAAAACAGCAGGGAACGTCGAGTCCCCCCGCTCAGCACGGCAGAATGTACCTGTAAGGAGCGGCGCGGACATAACGGTCCTGGCGTGCTTTCGCCTATAGCGCACGTCCCGCGCTCTCAGGAATGACCACGCTGCCATCCGCAAGCTCAATTTCGCCGTGCAGCGATGCGCTTTCTTCCAGCGAAACAACCCTCACCGTTCCCGCACAATCAAAAGTGATCCGATGGATCTTGCCCTGCGTGACCTGAACGCTCAGCTCACCGCTGCGGAACGTCATGTCCAGTGTGCGGCTGCCCGGTGCAATCAGCGCGGCAAGCTCCGCCATGCCGTCTGCATCCAGCTGTATGGTATAGACGTCTGTTTCGCCCTGCTGCGTTTTGGTGAACGCAGCATTTTGACAGGTCACATAGAGAACGTCCAGCAGCTCACTTGTCTTTGCCAGCTCCTTCTCGTCCTCGGCGGCTGGCATGCCGTCCGGGCGGACAATGTGATCGCCGCGCCAATAGACGGATACGCCGTCCCTATCGATCGCATAAATCTGCTTTCCTTCAAACTGCCCGGTGCAGAAGTTAAAGCTCTGATTCACGACCAGCAGGCCAAGGTTGGCAGACAGCGACAGCACGGCGGTCTGCGTGTTCTGTCTCTGCCAGTGCTGCCAGGCAGCCAGCAGCGAGAACACGTCTTCCGTGAGGACGGGAAGATCCGCATCCTCCTTTCTTTGCACATGGGTCAGTTTACAACGACGCGGCTGCCGGCACAAAGGTCAACACTCCATGGCCTGTCAGAATTGCGACAAACCACAGGGCGTTGACCTACCGGAAACGGACATTGTTTTATGCTATACTGGACAAAAACAGGAGGGAGCAGCATGGAACGAAAGGCAAACGCCGTCTCAGACCAGACGAAGCATGCACTGGCCGTGGCGCTCAAAGCGCTGATGGCGCAAAAGCCCATCGACAGAATTACCATTCATGACCTGACGGAGCGCGCAGGGATCCGCCGCCAGAATTTTTATTACCAAATAGAGATAGAGGAAAACAGGGCGGTCTGTCTCTGCGCGCTGAACTCTGTTGGCCGCGACCATCTTAAGCGCTTTTTCGAGGCGGACATCCACGCCATCATTCACCGCACAGTCGAGCAGCTCGGGCAGGAGGTCGGTGCGGTACAGGCAGGCGTCGGCGAGGCGGATATCGCGCTGATGACACATATTTATGTGGTTTTATGTGCGGGGGTCATAGAAAGCTGGCTGCTGAGTGAGATCGACCGCACACCGGAGGAATTGATTGAATTTGCCGATCAGATGCTGCAGGACCATATCAACGGCGCCAGACTGCGCTGGCAGACAGAAACAAACCAGAGCGGTCAATTCTAGTTCCGCAACAGGCAAAGAATACGCCGCCGGCAAACTTGCCGGCGGCGTATTCTCATATCAGCCCATTCTTCTATTTTAGCATCGCGGAGCCATTGCGCAGAATGCTTCATCCAGAGAGCCGAATATGTCGGAGTGTAATTATAGGATTTTATATTAACATAATTCGCTGGGATTGTCACTAAATTTTTGTTCAAGAACAACGCCGCCCAACAGGACAACGGGCGGCGTTTTCATATATAAAACCATGAAGGGAGGTCACTTCCACCCGGCCAGTCTGCGGACTGGCTTTTTTCATGCCAC
>CACXCV010000255.1 GCA_902766215.1 Oscillospiraceae bacterium | reverse complement strand
CCTCGACGCTGTGATCCTCATAGCGGGTGATGGTAATGCAGTCGCCATGTCCGGCGCGGGCCTCGTCGATGGCGTTGGACAGAATCTCGAACACGGCGTGTTCGCAGCCCTCCAGTCCGTCGGAGCCAAAAATGACAGCCGGGCGCTTTCTGACCCGGTCGGCGCCCTTCAGCGCGCTGATGCTGTCATTGCCATAGGTCTGCTTTGCTTTCATTCCAATCCCTCAAAGTATCTGGTTGATTCCAGTTGATTCTAAGTGCCGATGATCTTATGTAAGTATAACGAAAGCCACGGCAAATGTCAAGTTTTAGGCGCTTGAGCAGGGAAGAGTGCGAATTTCCGACGGGATTCGGGTGGATAAAATAAAAAAATCACAGAGAGATTCCGGTCCTCAGACAAGAGCCTCTCTGTGTTCGCATTCGCCGGTACATGTCCCGCGAATCACTTGACAATGGCGGCAAAATCGCAAAGAACGGATCACTGCGCGGTGAGTCCCTCCTGGCTGCGCTCATGAGGCGCAGCCCGCTGTTCGTACGCGGCAGCTCTGCGGTGTTGTCGTTTGTTTGTCCAGGCATAGCTTATGCCGGACGCGGAAGTTTATCCTGGAATATTTACGCAGGACAAACATAGAGTGAAGCAGGGGGGACGGGCATGGAACACACACCGCTGGTTATTTTCTGCATATTGGGGCTGCTGCTGCTGTTTCGCATCATGGCCGCGCCGATTCGCCTGCTATGGAAGGCGGTGCTCAATACGCTCTGCGGCTTTGCGGCGCTGCTTTTGTTCAACCTGCTGGGTGCGGCGGCCGGAATCACGCTGGGATTCAACCCGATCACCTGGTTCACGGTTGCGTTTCTGGGTCTGCCCGGGGTGGGGCTGCTGCTGATCCTGCGGGCGGTTACCTATTTATAATTAATAAAACCCGGCTTCATTATTTGTACACATTGCTCGATTTTGATTGTGTAAATTCACGAAAATAACAATTGAAAACTGTCGCTGTATCGTTTATAATGTAGGAGTTATGGCACACTGCTGAGGTAAAGCCTCTGCCTGTAGTATGACCAGTACGGAAGGAGTAATTCATATGGGCTACCAAGCCAAAGACATTCGCAATATTTGCTTACTGGGTCACGGCGGGGATGGCAAGACCTCTCTTGTCGAGAGCATGCTGTTTCTGACCAAAGGAATTGACCGTCTGGGAAAGACCACAGACGGAAATACGGCCAGCGACTATGATCAGGAGGAAATCAAGCGTGGCTATTCCATTTCCACGACGGTTCTCCCGGTTGAATATAAGCAGACAAAGCTGAATATTCTCGACAACCCCGGCTATTTCGATTTTGCCGGCGAAGTGATGCAGTCGCTCAACGTGGTTGACGCAGGCGTGGTTCTGGTTTCCGGCAAGGGCGGCCTGACCGTCGGCGCCGAAAAGTCCTGGCGCTACCTCAAGCAGCGCAATCTGCCGCGGATGCTCTATGTGTCCAAGATGGATGAAGAGCATGCCGATTTCATCGGCACGGTCAACACGCTGCGCGACAAGTTCGGCATTTCTGTCGT
The DNA here is from genome assembly GCA_902766215.1 of Oscillospiraceae bacterium. Lineage (GTDB taxonomy): Bacteria > Bacillota > Clostridia > Oscillospirales > Oscillospiraceae > RUG11142. The sequence goes on along the minus strand of CACXCV010000255.1, from coordinate 698 downwards.
CCCGGTTATGCTGCCCATCATGGAGGGCACCAAGCCGGTCGGCTATGTCGATGTGCTGAAGAAGACCGCCTTTTCCTGGAAGGACGGCAAGACGGCCGAAATGGCCATTCCCGGTTTGCTGGAGAGCGAGGCCGAGGAATATTATGAGATGATCTGCGAAGCCGTTGCCGAAACGGACGAAGCGCTGATGGAAAAGTATTTCGAGGATGGGGCCGACGCCTTCTCCGCCGAAGAGGTCGTTGCCGGCGTCCGCGCTGCGGTCAAGCAGTGCGCCCTGGCTCCGGTGTTCTGCGGCTGCGCGACCAACGGCTTTGGCACGCTGGAGCTGCTGCAGGGCATGATCGACATGGTTCCCACCCCCCTGGAGGGCAACGGCGTGACCATTGTCGACGCCGACGGCAGCAATCCCAAGCAGACCGCGCTGGATCCCAACGGCAGCCCCGCGCTGTTCGTGTTTAAGACCATTTCCGATCAGTACGGAAAAAAATCGTATTTTAAGGTCATTTCCGGCAAAATCACCCCGGATCTGACCCTGAACAATGTGCGTGCCAGCGCCAACGAAAAGCTGGGCCACATCTACATGCCCAAGGGCAAAAAGGACACCGAAGTGACCGAGCTGTGCTGCGGTGACATCGGCGTGGTGACCAAGCTGGCCAGCGTGAAGACCGGCGACACTCTCTGCACTGCGGGCAAGCCTG
>CACXCV010000254.1 GCA_902766215.1 Oscillospiraceae bacterium | reverse complement strand
CGCGGGCGCGGGCTACGCCGGCGGCAACCCCGGCGGCTCCAACCCCGGCGGGGACTATCAGGACGCCGACTATGAGGTCGTGGACGACGACAACAAATAAATAACGATCCGGAAAGGGCGGGCAATCCCCGCCCTTTCCGGTGTGACACAGCGAGGTGAGTCCCCATGGCAGATGAAAACAAACGAGATTATTATGAGGTATTGGGTCTGGCAAAAGGCGCGTCCGACGACGAGATTAAAAAGGCATACCGCAAGCTGGCCAAGCAATACCACCCGGATCTGAACCCGGGCGATGAAAAAGCGGAAAAGATGTTCAAAGAGGTCGGCGAGGCATACGAGGTGCTGTCCGACCCGGACAAGCGCGCCCGCTATGACCAGTACGGCTTTGCCGGTGTCGATCCCAACTATAATCCGGGCGCGGCCGGCGGGGCTGGCTTCGGCGGATTCGGCGGGATGGACTTTGACCTGGGCAGCATTTTTGATAACTTCTTCGGCGGCGGCGGAGCATCCAGCAGCCGCCGGGCCAGCGCGCCCCAAAAGGGCGAAAACCTGGGCGCGCAGGTGACGCTGTCGTTTGAAGAGGCGGCCTTTGGCGCCACCCGCGAGGTGACGGTCGGCCGGGTGGAGAACTGCCCCACCTGCGGCGGCAGCGGGGCGGCGGCGGGCACACAGCCGGAGACCTGTCCCAACTGTCACGGCACCGGCACGGTGCGCACGGTGCGGCAGACGGCCTTTGGCACCATGCAGCAGACCGGCGTGTGCTATCAATGCGGCGGCACGGGCCGGATTGTCAAAACGCCCTGCGCCACCTGCAAGGGCAAGGGCAAGGTGCGCAAGAACAAAAAGGTCACGGTCAACATCCCCGCCGGTGTGGACGACGGACAGAGCGTCCGGGTGCGCGGTGAGGGCAATGTGGGCGCCAACGGCGGCCCCAACGGCGACCTGCTGGTGTCGGTGACGGTGCGGCCGCACCCGATCTTTACCCGCGACGGGGCCAATGTGCTCTGCGAGGTGCCGATTACATTCGCCCAGGCGGCGCTGGGCGCCGAGATTGAGGTGCCCACCCTGGACGGCAAGGTGCGCTATACCGTGCCCGAGGGCACGCAGAGCGGCACCGTGTTCCGCCTGAAGGGCAAGGGCATCCCCTATGTGGGCTATAAATCCCGCGGTGACCAGTTTGTCACCGTGGTGGTGGAGACGCCCAAGAACCTCACCCGCGAGCAGAAAGAGCTGCTGCAGCGTTTTGAGGGCACCCTGAAGGACGAGACCCAGCCCAAGCGCAAGACCTTCTTTGACAAGCTGAAGGACAGCATGGAGAAGGGCAGAAAATAAAACAGCACCCCGCGGCGTTCCGACTGGAGCGCTGCGGGGCTTTTTTGCGGTCTGGGGAAAAACGGGCTAAGCGGTTATGAGCGGTGCTTTTTCCGCCCTTCGATGGTCTGGTGCAGCCAGCCCAGCGCGTCGGACAGGGTGCCCAGCTGGTCGATCAGGCCGCAGCTGACGGCCTCGCGCCCATAGACCACCGAGCCGACGTCCTGGGCTAGCTGGCCGGTTTCCAGCATCAGGGCGCGAAAGCGCGCCTCGGTGATATTCGAGTGCGCCACGACAAACTCGATGATCCGGTCCTGAATTCGTTCCAGATAGGTGAACGACTGGGACACGCCCACCACCATGCCGGTGGTGCGCACGGGGTGGATGGTCATGCCGGCCGAGGGTGCGATCATCGACCGCCGGGCGGACACGGCCAGCGGCACGCCGATGGAGTGTCCGCCGCCCAGCACCAGGGAGACGACCGGCGTTTTCATGCCGGCAATCAGCTCAGAAATGGCCAGTCCGGCCTCGATATCGCCGCCCACAGTGTTGAGCAGCAGCAGCACGCCATCGATGTCGCGGCTTTCTTCCATGGCGGCCAGCTCGGGGATGACGTGCTCATATTTGGTGGTTTTCACGGCTTCCGGCAGCGCCTGATGCCCCTCAATCTGGCCGATGATGGTCATGCAGCGGATATTGCCGCAGCCCATGTGCAGGGTGGAGGCGCCCAGCTCGATCAGCTGGTCGCGTGCCTGTTCCTGCGGGGTTTGCTCGGATTTGCCCATAACGATTCCTCCTGCGCTGGTTTTTGTCTAGTATGCCCGGCTTTACCCGGGCTTAGCAGGGAAGACTTGCTTTTTCCGCGCAGATTGGGTATAATTGTGTCTATCATGGAAAGTACAGGCGGTGGATTTGCATGGCGAAGCAGATGGTGATTATCCTCAACCCGGCTTCGGGGCAGAAACAGGGAAAGCGCTACCTGGCAGACTTTATTTCCACGTTTGAAGAAAACAACTATGCATGCCTGACCTATGTGACCCGCGCCCGGGGCGAGGCCACGGAGATTGCCGCGCGCCATGCCGCCCAGGCGGACATGGTGGTGGCCATCGGCGGCGACGGCACGCTCAACGAGGTCATCTCCGGCATGGCGGCGCTTGACGCGCCGTGCCCCGTGGGATACATACCGGCCGGCAGCACCAACGACCTGGGCACCAGCCTGGGGCTGAGCCGCAACCTGCTGCAGTGCGCCCGCGACATCATGAGCGGCGAGCCGCACTGGCTGGACATCGGCAGCTTTGCCGGGCGGTATTTCACCTATGTGGCCTCGTTCGGCGCGTTTACCCGCGCGTCGTATTCCGCCCCGCAGAACGTGAAGAATCTGCTGGGTCACGTGGCCTATCTGCTGGAGGGCGTCAAGGATCTGTGGAGCATTCGTGCCGAGCACCTGCGCTTTGAGACCGACGCCGGCGTGTTCGAGGATAACTATATCTTCGGCGCGATCAGCAACACCACCTCGGTGGGCGGCGTGCTGACGCTGGACCAGTCGCTGGTCAGCCTCAACGACGGCCGGTTTGAGCTGCTGCTGATCCGCGAGCCGAAGAACATCATTGAGCTGAACCAGATTATTTCTGCCATTACCTCGCAGAAATATGACTGTGACATGCTGACATTTCAGAGCATCCGTTCGGCCACGATTCTGTGCAGCAACGAACAGATGCCCTGGACGCTGGATGGGGAGTTTCAGCCCGGCGCGGCGCGGATCGAGGTGGAAAACCTGCACCGGAAAATCCGTATTATGACGCCGCAGCTGCCTGGCGCGGCAGATTGACATCTGCCGCGAAAAGGCATATAATAGCTTGGTACACAGGCCCCAGTACCTCAGTTGGATAGAGGGTCCGCCTCCTAAGGTCGCGTTCGAGTGCCCACCTTTTCAAAAAAGGCAATAGGTCTATCTGTTGTTTTTCACCACCAAT
>CACXCV010000253.1 GCA_902766215.1 Oscillospiraceae bacterium | reverse complement strand
GTTCGGTTGGGTTGGTTCATGGGTTCATCCTCGCTTGGCGATGTGGTTGGGTATCCCTCAGTATACCACGGATGGCGCGCTTCATCAATCAAAGGGGCGCGAGAGGGCGCCTTTTTTGCAAAAGGCGCCCTTTCCCAATTTAATGATTTGCTTCTTCGGTGGGGCGGCCGACAGCTTCGTCTGCCAGCGCCCGCAGCTGCGCGGGGTCAAATTCGTATACCTTGTCGCAGAACTGGCATTCGACCCGTTCGGTCTGGCCGTCCTCGGCCATCTGGCGCAGTTCACCCGCGCCCAGGCTGATCAGTGCCCGCTCGACGCGCTCACGGCTGCAATAGCAGCGGTATTCCACCGGGACGGTCTCCAGCAGCTCCAGCTCGACGCCTTCCAGCACGGTTTGCAGCAGCTGTGCGGGGCTCATGGCCCGATCCAGCATCTGCGTCACGGCTCCGGCCCTGGCAATGCCGGCCTCGATTTGGTCGATGACCTCGTCCGGACAGCCGGGGAGAATCTGGATGAGATAGCCCCCGGCGGCGCGGACGCTCTGATCGGTGTCCACCAGCACGCCCAGGGCGCAGGCGGTGGGCACCTGCTCGCTCTGAACGAAATAGGCTGTGATGTCCTCAGCAATCTCGCCGGAGACCAGCGGAATCGAGCCAACATATGGTTCTTTCATCTGCAGGTCTCGGATGACAGTCAGCTGTCCGTTGCAGCCGACGGCGGCGCCCACGTCCAGCTTGCCCGGATATTTTTCGATGGTGGGCACGGCGGGATGCTGCACATAGCCCCGCACGTTGCCTGCCGCGTCGGACACGGCCAGCAGCGTCCCCAGCGGACCGCTGCCCTTGATTTGCAGCGTGACGGAGCCGTTGTCAATTTTCTGCATGTTGCCGATCATCGAGGCTGCCGTCAGCAGGCGGCCCAGCGCCGCAGTGGCGATGGGCGAGCTGTGCTGCATGCCGCGTGCCCGCTCGACGATGCCGCGGCTGGAGACGGCGGTGGCCTTGATCCAGCCGTCGCAGGACATGGCCCGCACCAGTGTGTCATTCATATTATTCCCTTCCTTGCAAGAAAAAAGATCCGCTCTTCGTCCTCTGCCGGCGGATCGAAGCGGCGGTTGCCATAGCGCCGGATGTCGGCAAAACCGGCCTGCGCCAGCTGGCCGGCCAGCCAGTCCGGCTCCCAGGCGCGCTCCTCGTGCTGCTCCTGCTCGCGCCGCCAGAGCTTGCCCTGGCGGGTGAAGATGTCCATGGCATAGGTCAGCACGCCGTGCTCATAGCTGCCGCGCCAGACGCAATAGGCCCCGTCGTCCTCGTCGAGGAAGACCTGCCCGTCCAGCGCGCGCAGCAGCGAGGGCGTGCGCACGTCAAACACAAACAGTCCCCCGGGGCAGAGCGCGCGGTATACGCCGGCAAAGGTGCTGGCCACGTCCTGCTCCTGTGTCAGATAGTTCAGACTGTCCAGCGTGCAGATACAAAGCTCCACCGGCCGGGGCAGGCGGAGCCGCTGCATGGATTGCTTGATGAAAAAAGGAGGGTTGTCCATTCCGGCGGCCTTGTCCGCTGCGACGGTGAGCATCTCCTCGGAGGCGTCCGCGCCGGTGACCTGGCACCCGGCGGCGGCAAAACGCACAGCCAGGCTTCCGGTGCCGCAGGCCAGGTCCAGCACCGTCTGCGGCGCGGCGTCGGCAATCAGCTGCCGCAGATAGGAGTACAGCGCGTCATAGTCCACGTCCTGCGTGAACCGGTCATAGACCTGGGCCAGCGGGCCATAGGCAAGCTCACGCATCCTGTCCGCCATTTTCCTCGGCTTCGTCCAGGCGGGTCATCACAGTGGCATAGCCGTCGCTGCCATAGTTCAGCGCCCGGTTGACCCGGCTGATGGTGGCGCTGGAGGCGCCGGTCTGCTCGAGAATGTCGTGATAGATCATCCCGCGGGAGAGCATCCGCGCCACCTGGAAGCGCTGCTCCATGGCCTTCAGCTCGGACACGGTGCACAGGTCGACAAAAAAGTGATAGCATTCCTCCGGTGTCTTCAGCTGGAGAATAGCCTGATACAGCTCGTGCTCCTTGTCTGAGCTGCGGTTCTTGTTGTTCATGTATGAAAAACCTCCAATTAAAAGAGCGATGGCGCATCTTAGCGTGCTTTTTCTATTTTATCAAAAAACTGCGCTAAAGTAAAGAAGGATTTTGTAGAGGACAGACAAAGACACGCAGCCGGAAGAATCTGTGCCTGTCTGCAACAGCGAAAAAATGTCTCTGGCTGAGGGATAAGCAAAAAACGCCTGTACTCCGGCGGCAAAACCGGAGCACAGGCGATCTGAGTGGGTTTTTATTCTGAGCAGACGTGATACTGTGCGGGATGTCCTGCACCGAAAGGGGATGGAGACAAGAGCTGTGTTCAGCGCGGCATTACAGCCGCAGATGATTGGCGTATTGCCCCATGGCTGGTGTTGGGGTTGGTTCCCCCGGGATCTGTTTTGCCCATACACCGACAGACATTTGGTCTTTGCCGGTCAGCACCACGGTTGGGCGCCAAAGCTCCCAGTCCCATGCTACAGCAGTTTTTACTGTTTCGACTGTG
>CACXCV010000252.1 GCA_902766215.1 Oscillospiraceae bacterium | reverse complement strand
TCGTCATAGCGGAACAGCCCGCCGATGCGCCGGTATCCCTGTCCCGCCAGGTGCTGCACCAGGCGGTATCCCCCGGCAAAGTTGTCCTCGCCGACGCAGACGGCGTGCGGCGCGGGATAGGCGCAGAACAGATACACCACGTGAACACCGGCCTGCTGCAGCGATTCCAGCAGGGGCAGGTTGGGGTTGGACCGCAGGTTGTCAATCGGTTCCAGCAGCAGGCCGGCGGGGGGATCGGCCAGCAGCTGCCCAAGCAGGGCGCGCTCGTGCAGCACCGAGCCGCCCGTGTCACAGCAGGTCAGGCTCAGACCGCTGCGGGACAGCACATCCCGTGCCTGCCGGATCAGCGCCGGGCAGAGATATTCGCTCTGATCCGCGGCCAGCAGAATCACCTGCCGGCTGCGGGCGCTGCCGGTGGGAAACGAGCCGCTGCCGCGGCGCTTGTCAATCAGGCCCCTTTGCACCAGCAGATCCAGCGCGGCGCGGATGGTCTGCCGGCTGCAGGCATACTGCGCGGCCAGCGCCGCCTCGCTGGGGAGCTTTTCCTCCGGCTGGGACAGCTGCCGCAGCCGGGAGGCCAGATCGTCTGCAATTGTCACATACTTTGCCGCCACGGGCGCCGCCGCCTTTCTGTCAGGGTCTGTCCATAGGATAGCAGGCGCAGTGGGAAATGGCAAACCCTTTTGTTTGATTATTTCACATTTGTGTTGATTCAGTCCCACTGCAGCGAAATAAACCCGAAAAAAACCACGTCAAAATTTTATGAATCGCGCTGCGGCGCGGCGGAAAAAACCACACAGGCGCCGGCGGTCCGGCACTTTGCCCAGGGACGGACCGGGGCGGCCGCTGCGGCGCCATCGTAAAAAATCAAACCGACTTCTAAAGATTTTCATCAATCAGGGCGAAAAAACGGCCCGGTCAAAAAAGCTGTACGCTTTTCTGTCTGCGGTATAAAAGTGGTATTTAGTCACCTGACCAGTCTTAATTTTCTGTTACGAGAAAACGTTGACTAAATAATAAATCTGTGTTTATATATGGCCAGCAACGCAGCACGGATGCAAAAAAATAACGGAAAAGAGGAAACCACGATGAAAAAATCTTGGCTATTCTCCTTGCAGCATGTATGGTTTTTGCCCTCTGCGCGTGCAGCGGGCAGACCGGCAACGCAGCGGACGGCGCGGGCGCCAACACCGGCAGTACCAGCGAGCGGATTAAGGTCGGCATCATCAACAACGACCCCAACGAGTCCGGCTATCGCACGGCCAACGACAAGGACATGAAGAACACCTTCACCGCTGAGAACGGCTATGACGCGTCCTTCGCTTACAGCCTGAAGAACGACGAGCAGATTGCCGCAGCGCAGAAGTGCATCCAGGACGAGGTGGACTACCTGCTGATCTCCGCCGCCGGCACCTCCGGCTGGGACTCGGTGCTGAAGGACGCGCAGGCCGCCGGCATCCGCGTGATTCTGTTTGACCGCACCATCGACGCCGACGACAGCCTGTACGAGGCCTCGATCGTCTCCGACATGGCCAAAGAGGGCCAGACCGCTGTGGACTGGCTGGCCGGCCAGAACCTGGACACCTATAACATCATTCACATTCAGGGCGTGATGGGATCTGCCGCGCAGATCGGCCGCACCGGCGCGCTGAACGACAAGGTTGCCTCCGACAGCAACTGGAACCTGGTGACCCAGCAGACCGCCGAGTGGAACGCCGGGACGGCCCAGCAGATTGTCCAGGCCGCGATCGACTCCGGCACGTCCTTCAACGTGATCTATGCCGAGAACGACGACATGGCCAAGGGCGCTGTGCAGGTGCTGGACAAGGCGAACATCTCCCACGGCGTGGGCAAGGACGTCATTGTGATGGGCTTTGACTGCAACAAGTGGGCCCTGGAAGAGTTGCTGGCGGGCAACTGGAACTACGACGGCCAGTGCAACCCGTTCCAGGTCTCGTATATCGACGCCATCATCAAGGATCTGGAGAACGGGAAGGCGCCCTCCAGCAAGGTGATCGTCATGGACGAAAAGGGTTTTGATGCGGCGACCATTACCCAGGAGGACGTGGACAACTACGGCATCTGACGGACACAAATCCGGCAGAGCATGACAAACCGGCGTGCGGTGCCAGAGCGAGACATCGCACGCCGTGTTTTCTCCAAGGATTATTTAGGGGGGCAATCGACCATGCAGGAAGGCGCAGTGTTGGAGATGCGCGGCATCT
>CACXCV010000251.1 GCA_902766215.1 Oscillospiraceae bacterium | reverse complement strand
GCCGGCGGCATAGGCATAGCCCTTTTCCAGCAGGACGGAAATCAGGTGGATATATTCCGGGATGCAGTGCGTGGCCGGCTCGACCACGTCGGGGCGGCGGATGTGCAGCTTGTCGCAGTCGGCAAAGAAGGCGTCGGTGTAGAATTGGGCAATCTCCAGCACGGTCTTGTGCTCACGTCGGGCGCCCTTGAGCATCTTGTCCTCGCCGGTGTCGGCGTCGGAGGACAGGTGCCCCACGTCGGTGATGTTCATGGCGCGCTTGAGCTCATAGCCGCTGTAGCGCAGATAGCGGTCCAGCACGTCCTCCATGATATAGGTGCGCAGATTGCCGATGTGGGCAAAGTGGTAGACGGTGGGGCCGCAGGTGTACATGGTGCACTTACCCGGCTCGTGGGTGACAAATTCCTGTTTCTGATGGGTCAGCGAGTTATATAATTGCATGGTTGCTTCCTCCTTGCAGTGGTTGTCGGATGGTGTGATTCAGCGGGCGGCCAGCTGGGCTTCCAGCTCGGCCACGCGGCGCTGGAGCGACTCCAGCTCCAGCATGATGGGGTCGGGCGTGTGAACCTGGTCGAGCTTTTCGCCCCGGAGACGGACAATGCGCCCCGGCACGCCCACCACGGTGCTGTCGGGCGGGACGGCCCGAAGCACCACGGAGTTGGCGGCGATGCGGGCGTTGTCGCCCACGGTGAAGGGGCCGAGCACCTTGGCCCCGCAGCCTACCATGACGTTGTTGCCCAGGGTGGGGTGCCGCTTGCCCACGTCCTTGCCGGTGCCGCCCAGCGTGACGCCCTGATAGAGCAGGCAGTCGTCGCCGATTTCGGCGGTGGCACCGATGACAACGCCGGTGCCGTGGTCGATGACCAGGCGGCGGCCGATTTTAGCCGCCGGGTGAATCTCTACGCCGGTGGTCTTTTTGGCGTGCTGGCTGATCCAGCGGGCCAGAAATTCACAGCCGTGGATGTGCAGCCAGTGGGCAATGCGATACCACAGGATGGCGTGCAGGCCGTTGTACAGCCAGAACACCTCAAAGGCGCTGCGTGCGGCGGGGTCGTTTTTCTGGTATGCGCGGATGGTCTCCATAACATGCATAAAATGCCTCCTGATAACGGCAAAAGCCCGCCCCCTGTACCATGACAAGAGGCGGGCCGAAAAATCGATGGCTCGCGGTTCCACTCTCATTTATACTCTGGCCTTTACGCGGCCAACGGGGTCTCCCCTCGCTCACGAGTGCAGTTCGCGCCGTATGGACGTCTCCGCTCGCAGCCGGTGGCGGAGGCTCTCTGGATGGCAGTGACGGCGTTACTTCGTTCGGTCACAGCGATATGCAGTTATGACAGTGTATGCCCTCAGGCCGTGGCCTGTTCCAGCGCGGTGGCCAGCTGGTCGGGACAGGAGGTGGACTTCATGCCGCAGCGGATGCCGCGCAGGCGGCGGATGGCCTCAGCCGGCTCCATCCCCTCCACCAGGCGGGAAATGCCCTGCAGGTTGCCGTTGCAGCCGCCCTCGAACGAGACGCCGGTGATCTTGCCGTCTTCAATGCTGAAATGAATGACCCGGGAACAGGTGCCGTGGGTCTGATATGTGTATTCCATTCAGAATGCCTCCTGAGATTTTCTATTGAATCGGACTATATTGTAGCACAAAGACAGGCGGTTCGTCAACTGCCTGTCTGCGCGGACGGAGGATGTGCGGCTTGATAAATGCGGCGGGGTATAGTAAAATGAGTCCGGACAAACGAAACGGAACAACCCAGGGGGGCGGCGGCGTGAGCAGCAACGCAGAGCAGTACATCGACAAGTATAAAAAGCTGGAGCGCACGGTGCGCAGCGTCTACCACATCCGTGAGCAGGATTCGATTGCTTACTATCTCAGCTCACGCAACGAGTTTCAGCAGTATCGGGACGACATCCGCTTCTGCCAGAAGGTGCGCAACTTTTTGCAGCACGAGGAGCGGATTGACGACAGCTTTGCCATCGAACCGAACGACAAGATGCTGGAGTTCCTTGACGCGCTGATTGAAAAAATCCAGAACCGCCCGCGCTGCCGCGACATCTTCATCAAGCGGCAGCAGATGTTCTCGTGTCGGTATGGCGACCTGGTCTGGCGCACCGCCAGGACGATGAGCGACCGGGGCTTTGCCCATGCGCCGGTGCTGGAAAACGGCCGGGTGAAGGGCATCTT
>CACXCV010000250.1 GCA_902766215.1 Oscillospiraceae bacterium | reverse complement strand
TAGGTGCCGTGGCGCGAGGTCTTGCCGATGTTTTCAATGTCGCCGGTGCGGATGCACTTCTGGCAGGTGCAGACGCGGTGACGCGGCGGCTCGATCTCGCCGGTGAAATAGGGCTTCATCGGCGCCATGCCGGAGTTGATCAGCAGCAGCGACGCATCGTTCTGTGGAATCAGAGAGAAGCTGGGCAGACGCAGGTGCCCCTTGCTCTCAAAGAACGAAAGGAACATCTCGCGCAGCTCGTTCACGCCATGGTATTGACTCATGTTTTTCTACCTCCAAAATGAAACTCGCCCCTGAACAGACAGGGGCGAGAAAATTCGCGGTACCACCCTGATTGACCGGGCAAGACCCGGCATCTCAGCCATCCGCTATCGGGGATGAGCCGTTTCCATCTCTGGAACCGCTCGAAAGTGGCTTGCCGGCGCGCGGGGCGCAGGGCTTTCACTCTCCCCTGCTCGCTGGAGCTGCGGCTGCCGGCTTGGCTTTGTCACAGCGTTCGCATATGTACGTTTATTGTAGCACAAACTGCCGGGTTGTCAACTGGATTTGCTCATTTTTCCGCAGGTTTTGTCTCCCGGCGGAGGATGGATCCCTTCGGTGCCCAGCAGGGCAGCTTCATATAAAAGCGCATCTCCGGGTGCGGGCACACGGTCAGCGGCTGGCCCTCCTCGTCGCGGATGTTCTCAGCGGCAAAGCGCACGGGCTTCTCCCCTGGGGGCAGCAGCTCCAGCATTTCGCCGGCGCAGAACCGGTTGCGCTGGGTCAGCAGCGCGTTGCCCGCCGCGTCGCAGCTGAGCACATAGGCTGCCACCTGCCAGTCGCGCAGATAGCGCGCGTCGTCATAATACTGCATGTGCCCGTCGTCGCCATAGTAAAAGCCAGTGCAGTAATTCCGGTGGCTGACCTTGTTGACCTCGTCCAGCCAGACCGGATCCAGCGGCTGCCCCTCCATGGCGGCGGTAATGGCGCGCTGATAGGCATTGGTCACCACCGCGGTATAATACGAGGATTTGGCCCGGCCCTCAATCTTAAACGAGTCGATTCCCGCCTCGATCAGCTCCGGGATGTGCTCGATCATGCACATGTCGCGGGAGTTCATGATATACGTGCCGCCGTCTTCCTCATACACCGGGAAGTATTCCCCCGGCCGCGTCTGCTCCATCAGAGCATATTTCCAGCGGCAGGGCTGGGCGCACACGCCGCGCTGCGCATCGCGCCCGGTCATATAGTTGGACAGCAGGCACCGCCCGGAGAAGCTCACGCACATCGAGCCGTGGATAAAGGTCTCCAGCTCCAGCTCCGGCGGGACGGCCCGGCGGATGGCGCGGATCTCGTCCAGACTCAGCTCGCGGGCCAGCACCACGCGGCTGGCTCCCAGCTCCATCCAGCCCAGCGCCGACTCGGCGTTGACAATGCCCGCCTGCGTGCTGATGTGCTTTTCCGGCGTGGGCGCATAGCGCTTTGCCAGGCGCAGCACGCCCATGTCCGCAATGATCAGCGCGTCCACGCCGATGGACTCCAGCAGGCGCAGATAGTCCGGCAGCGCGGCCAGCTCGTCCGTCCGCGGCAGCGTATTGACGGTGACATGCACCCGCACGTTCTGCCCGTGGCAGCGGCGCACCGCCTCGGCCAGCTCGTCCGGGGTGAAGTTCTTCACCCCGCCGCGCATGCCGAATTGCGTCCCCGCCAGATAAACTGCGTCCGCGCCATAGCGCAGCGCCATGTCCAGCCGCTCCATATCCCCGGCCGGGGACAGCAGCTCAGGCCGTTTTGTCATGAATTGTCTCCCTCCAGGCTTGTCAGGAACTGCTCGTGCTCCTGTCTGGTGCGCGAGAAGTGGTGCGTTCCATCAGCGTCCAGCGCATAGTAATAGAACTCGGTGTCCGCCGGATACAGGGCCGCCTTGATGCTGCTCATGCCCGGGCAGGCAATCGGCCCGGGTGGCAGGCCCTCATACAGATAGGTGTTATACGGGCTGTCGACGCTCAGATCGTCATAGCTCAGCACCGGCTTGCGCTCGCCCAGGGCATACTGCACCGTGGCGTCAATCTGCAAATAGGGGAAGTTGTCGCTGCACAGGCGGTTGTAAATAACCGAGGCAATGCTTGTCCGCTCGCTGGCGGTGGCGGCTTCTTTTTCAATCATCGAGGCCACCGTCAGTACATCCCGCAGCGTCAGGGGCTTGTCCACACCCTTGGACGCCAGACGGCGGTTGAGCACATCCAGCTGCTGATACAGGTCGTCCGTCAGCTTGCTGTCAAAGTTGCGCAGGAACTTGCCCAGCACGTTCTCCGCCGTGTCATCCAGATAGAACTCATAAGTGTCCGGGAACAGATAGCCCTCCAGCCGGTTCTC
>CACXCV010000249.1 GCA_902766215.1 Oscillospiraceae bacterium | reverse complement strand
TCTCAGGGGATTGTGTCGACAGTTCCAGGATGATCCTGATCCGGTCAGCATCCAGACCCCAACGTCCATCCGCATGTCCGATATCTCGCAGGACTTGCCGGGCAATGGCATCCGCATCAATCCGTGCGTGCGTGGTGAGCTCTCCCAGAATGCAGAGCAGGTTCCCCTTGATCGCCACTTCGACAGCGACACGGGAGCCGGGATCGGCCATAAGACAAGCGTCGAGGATCGCATCACTGATCTGATCGCATATCTTGTCAGGGTGACCGTGCGAGACGCTTTCAGACGTGAACAGGCCAGTCATGGTTTGCATTGTTGTGTGTCCTCTCTTTAGTGCTTTTGGCAGGGTGCCGCGGCGCACAAGCTGATCATCAAATGCCGCTGGTAGACTTTTGCTGTTATTGGCAGAGCACCAGCTCTGCAGCGTTTCCGCGCTCGATCCAGACGAACGAATTCTGATCATATTTCTCCGCGAGGCTGGTTGCGCTTTCTCTGCTGATGCCCAAGGCAACCAGGCTCGGTTCAGGCGGCCAGTCGCCAGTTTCGCCTACGCCTTCGCCCGAAAGAACGGAGACGCTGACATAGCTTAGCTCTGCGGCAAGCTTAGCTTGCGCTTCCGCATTTGCCGCATCAGGCAGGGGCTTGCTGTAAGGGTTCCACGCCGTCAGATAAGCGGCCGTTGCGGCGCCATGTGTGTCCAGGAGGGCGTCGCATGCAGCGGAAGTACTGCCGATACGCAGCGCGAAAGGCTCTGTCGCGTGGACTTGATAATCCGTTGCGCGATATGCCTGAACAAGTTGCTCGGCCAACAAAAAACCCTCCTTCGTCTTCACGAGGAGGGCTGACGATACGCTACGACCCATTGGTTGCCACCGTGGCCGCATCCCCTCTCGGGAACCACCTTGCCGGGTCACGGCAGGTTGGCGTGGGCGTCAGCCCCACTCAAGATGCTGGAGAGAAGATGATCATCCGACTTGGGAATGTCAAGCTGAGCCTCGCAAAAAACCGCGATGCTGCTTTCGTACCGAAAGCGGACTTCATACGCCTTGTCACAGATCCGCACGGCGTGTAGATTACCAAGTCATACTTGGAGTCTCATCATGACAGTCAAAACCACGCTCAGCTTCACAGATAGGCATCATCGCTTCTTGACTGACAAGGTCGGCGAGGGCGTCTTCGCCTCGCAAAGCGCGGCTGTGGCGGCGGCGCTTGAGCAGATGATCCGGGATGAAGAAGAGCGCGCGATCGCCTTGGATGCGATGGCCGAAGAAATCCGCGCACGGATGCGTACTCCACACTCGGACTATGTTGAGCCCGAGGCTGCATTCGCAGCGGCTCGCGCCAGTATCGGCGTCGCGCGACAGGGATGACATATCGCATCCGGTTTCACCCGGCTGTGGTAGATGACCTGACGTCGATCGCAGAGCTGATCGCCAATTACGCGGGGCCGCAGGCAGCCGAACGGCGGCTTTCCGAGATCGAAGCCGTGATTTCTAGTCTGGCAGAGACACCCTTCAAAGGCAGTGTCCGCTCGGAAATCGCTCCGGGTCTTCGCGCTATTCCGGCAGGACGCAAGGCAGTCATTGCATTTACTGTCAACGAGGCCGCACGCGAGGTTTTGGTGCATGTCATCAGCTATGCGGGGTCGGACTGGATCGCGCGCAGCACAGTGCGGGGGCTTTAGGGGATGGCAAAGACACCAGCACATAAATGGGCGTTCAAGCCCGGCATGCGTGCGGGCGCCTATAGCTGGAAGTCATCCGCCAAGGCCATCGAGCGATTGAAATCGGCCAGCTCAGAGATCCGGGCCGTTGCGCGCGTCGATCCTGTAACAGCCGCTGAAGGTGTCATCGCGCTCGCCCAGCGTATCTGGCCCGCCTTCGAGCATATCGACACCTCCTCGGGCGCGCTTGGCAATGCCGTGCGTCGGACACTGGAGGAGTTGCTGCCGGTCCTGATCGAGGCACCCGCGGACGAGAAGACCCGCGCGAAATGGCTGGAGCAGATCCGCGAAGCGATCGAGGATGACGGTGTGGATTATCTCGCGCCGATCGCGCATTGCTTCGGGCAGATCGCGGCATATCCCGCCCTGATGAACCTGCACGCCGACAGGGACCTCGACATGATCGAGGCTGCCTGGTCCGATCACGAGCGTTTCATTCATGTCCCAACAGCCTCGCTGACGCTGTCCTGCCTTTTGGAGGCGGGGCGTCATGACAAGTTGCTGGCGCTTCTTGCGTGCAAAAAGACGCACCTGTGGTTCGACGAGAAGTTCGGTGCCGAGGCGCTGCTGCGTCAGGGGCGCGAAGACGACGCCCTCGCCTATGCGGAAGCCCTGCTGCAGGGTGACCGCCGCCCGTGGGGCTATCAGGACATCGCGCAGTTCTGTGAGCGCATTATGGTTGCACAGGGGCGCGAGGAAGAAGCCTATCGCCGCTTCGGCCTGCCATCGGTCTCGGGCAATACCTATCTCGCGATGTGGCGCGATTTGGTGAAGCGCTATCCTGATCTCGATGCGCGAAGGATCCTCGAGGATCTGATCGAAACGCAGGGCTCGAAGGGCAAGTGGTTTGCTGCCGCCAAAACCGCGAAGTATTTCGACATCGCACTCGATTGCGCTGCGCAGCCGGGTGCAGCGCCCGCGACACTCATTCGCGCAGCGCGGGATTTCGTTGTCTCGGAGCCAGCTTTTGCCGCGCAGGTCGGCTTGCATGCGATTGGTCATCTGCTGGCGGGGCGCGGGTACGAACCTAACCCGTATGATATTGACGAGGCCGTCACCCATGTCATGGCCGCCGCGGCGCGGATCGGGCAAGGGGAGCGGGTGCTGCACGAACTCCACAGGCTGGCTGCCAATACTGCCACTGACAGGATCATGTCAGCGCAGCTGAAATCCAGACTTGCACATATCGAAAGGGGTAACGCTTGAATCGTGCCTTGTGGTGAAATGACAGCAACGGTGGCAGCGCTCGAAATCTGTCATTGGAAGATGACGGATTCAGTGTCACGCGCTAAGCTGCGCTCATGACATTTGCCTTTTACGATCTCGAAACAACAGTAAGCGGCTCCTGGACCTCACCTTCCAGCCTTTGGCTTGATCATCGCATTGGATATTAGTGATGATCAGGACGGAGTTTCACCATGGAGGCTGCATTGGAGGTTCTCCCGGTTGGTGGCCGAAGCCGCCGGAACCGGAAGTGGCCAGATGAGGTGAAGGCACGGGTTGTGGCGGAAACGCTGATGCCTGGTGCAACGGTGAACGAGGTGGCGCGACGGCACGGGGTGTGCGCGAACCATGTCTCGTCGTGGCGGACGCTGGCGCGGAAAGGGCGTCTGGTGCTGCCTGCGCCGGAGGGCCCGGTGGAGTTCGCGGCGCTGATGGTCGGTCCGGTTGATGGAACCCGGGGTGAAGACGCGGGCGCCGGGGTTCGGCCCGAGATTATCGTCGGCACTGTGGTGATCCGTCTGGAAGCCGGGGCCACGGCGGATCGGATTGCCTCGGTCGTGCATGCTTTGGCGACCAGTTCATGATATTCCCGTCGAACCGGGTGCGGATCATGGTTGCGACCAGGCCGGTCGACTTCAGGAAGGGGCATGACGGTTTGGCGGCGCAGGTCGCATCGGTGCTGCGCAAGGACCCGTTCACCGGCACGGTGTTTGTGTTCCGTTCGCGTCGGGCGGACAGGCTGAAGCTTCTGTATTGGGACGGCACTGGCCTCGTGATGGCCTACAAGCGGCTCGAGGACACGACCTTCACCTGGCCCGCGATCAAGGACGGGGTGATGGCGCTGAACCATGCGCAGTTCGAGGCGCTGTTTGCCGGGCTGGACTGGCGCAAGGTCAAGGCGCTGGAGGTGCGCCCGCCGGCTGCGGCAGAGTGAATCAAGCGGCTGGTTTTACGTGCTTTTGCTGGGGTTTGATGATAGCGTCAGGCCATGCAGGCCGTCCCCGCTCTTGATCTGTCCGCTATCCCGGCCGCGCAACGCACGGCAGTTCTGGCATTGATGGAACGGGTGGCTGCGCTGACGGAAATCACCCGGCGGCAAGAGCATCTGATTGCGGAACTGAATCATGCCCTGCACGGCAAGCGATCGGAAAAGCTGACCGAGGACGAGCGGCAGCTGGCGTTCGAAGATCTCTCCATCGCACTGGCCGAGGTCGAGGCGGAAAAGGAAAAGCGCGCGGCCAAAGCAGGCGATGGAGCAACCAGACCTGCACCGAAGCGCACCATCGGCAACCTTCCGGCCACGCTGCCCCGCATCGAGGAAGTCATCGAGCCCGACAGCCTGATCTGCCCCTGCGGCTGCGGCATCATGCACAGGATCGGTGAAGATCGCACGGAGCGGCTGGACATCGTGCCGGCGCAGCTGCGGGTCATTGTCACCGTGCGCCCCAAATATGCCTGCCGGTCCTGCACCGATGGGGTAACTCAAGCGCCTACGCGCCCGCATCTGATCATGGGTGGTCTGCCGACCGAGGCGACCCTCGCCCATGTGCTGGTCAGCAAGTATGCGGACCATCTGCCGCTATACCGCCAAAGCCAGATCCTGGCGCGGGCCGGCCTTGACCTACACCGCGCTGTTCTGGCCGATTGGGTCGGCAAAGCGGCATTCCATTTGAAGCCGGTGGTGGATCGGCTGGCCGAGCATCTGAAGCGATCCGGCAAGCTGTTCATGGATGAAACCACCGCCCCGGTGCTGGACCCGGGGCGCGGAACGACAAAGACCGGATATCTCTGGGCACTGGCCCGGGATGACCGGCCCTGGGGTGGCGAGGACCCGCCGGGGGTGGTCTACTTCTACGCCCCCGGCCGTGCGGGGGAGAATGCCGAAACCTTCCTGACCGGCTTCGACGGCATTCTGCAAGTCGATGGCTACACCGGCTATAACCGTCTGACCAAACCCTCGCGCAAGGGCGGCGCCCCTGTTCGGGTGGCCCACTGCTGGGCGCATGCCAGGCGCAAGCTGAAAGAGGTCTTCGACCGCGACGGGTCAGAGATCGCAGCCG
>CACXCV010000248.1 GCA_902766215.1 Oscillospiraceae bacterium | reverse complement strand
CCGCCGTGCTGACCCCGCAGGAGACGGACAAGCTCTTTGCCGTGCTGCGCAACATGCGCGACGCCGGCAAGGCGATTGTCATCATCACGCACAAGATGCACGAGGTCGAGTCGCTGTCCGACCGGGTGGCGATTCTCAACCGCGGGCGTTTTGTGGGCGACATGCTTACCAGCCAGACCAACGCCCAGGAGATGACCAACATGATGGTCGGTCACCCTGTGGAGCTGAACATTGACCGCCCCGAGCCGAAGGATCCCAAGCCCCGCATCGAGGTGAAGGGCCTGACCGTGCGCAACGCCGACGGCATTCTCAAGCTGGAGGACGTGAGCTTTACCGCCCGCTCGGGCGAGATTCTGGGTATTGCCGGCATTTCCGGCTGCGGCCAGAAGGAGCTGCTGGAGGCCATTGCCGGCCTGCAGCCCGTCGAGTCCGGCAGCATCCGCTATGTGGAGGACAGCGGGGTCACCGACGAGCTGATCGGCAAGGATCCGCTGGAGATTGCCAAGCTGGGCGTGTCGCTGTCGTTTGTGCCCGAGGACCGGCTGGGCATGGGCCTGGTGGGCAACATGGACCTGACGGACAACATGATGCTGCGCTCGTTCCGGCGCGGCCACTCGCTGTTTGCCGACCGCAAGGCGCCGAAAAAGCTGGCCGAGCGCGTGGTGAAGGAGCTGGACGTCAACACGCCCAGCGTGTCCACGCCGGTGCGCCGGCTCTCCGGCGGCAACGTGCAGAAGGTGCTGGTGGGGCGCGAGATTGCCTCGGCGCCCACGGTGCTGCTGACGGCCTATGCTGTGCGCGGCCTGGACATCAACTCGTCGTATACCATCTATGACCTCATCAACCAGCAGAAGGCCCGGGGCGTCGCCGTGATCTATGTGGGCGAGGATCTGGACGTGCTGCTGGAGCTGTGCGACCGGATTCTGGTGCTCTGCGGCGGCAAGGTCAGCGGCATTCTCGACGGCCGCAGCGCGGAGAAAAACCAGGTCGGCATGATGATGACCCGGCTGGGAGGGGAGCAAGCCCATGAATAAGAAAAACCATGTTCCGCTGATTCACATCTCCAAGCGCAAGGCGCTGCCCTGGTATCGTGCCTGGGCCATCCGCGGGGCTGCCATCCTGCTGGCCCTGGTCGCCTGCGCGCTGGTTACCATGCTGCTCACGGGCGAAAACCCGCTGTCCATCTACGCCACCATGCTGCAGGGCGCCTTCGGCACGCCGCGCAAGCTGTGGATCCTGGGTCAGGACATTGCCATTCTGCTGTGCATCTCGCTGGCAGTAACCCCGGCGTTCAAAATGCGCTTCTGGAACATCGGCGGCGAGGGTCAGGTGCTCATCGGCGGCCTGGCTACCGCAGCCTGCATGATCTATCTGGGCGACGTGCTGCCCAACTGGCTGCTGATCCTCGTCATGGTGGCCGCCAGCATCGCGGCTGGCGCCATCTGGGCGGTAATTCCCGCCATTTTCAAGGCAAAATGGAACACCAACGACACGCTGTTTACGCTGATGATGAACTATGTGGCCACGCAGCTGGTCGCCTTTTCCATTGTATGGCAGGTGCCCAAGGGCACCGGCAAGCTGGGTATCATTAACCAGGTGACCCAGGCCGGCTGGCTGCCGCAGATCGGCGAGTATAAATATCTGCTCAACATTCTGATCGTGGCGGCGCTGACGGTGGGCATGTATGTCTACCTTAACTACAGCAAGCATGGCTATGAGATCTCCGTGGTGGGCGAGAGCGAGCGCACCGCCCGCTATGTGGGCATCAAGGTGGAAAAGGTCATCATCCGCACCATGCTGCTCTCGGGCGCGGTGTGCGGCATCGCGGGCCTGCTGCTGGTGGGCGGCACCAACCACACCATTACCACCACCATCGCCGGTGGCCGCGGCTTCACAGCGGTTATGGTGTCGTGGCTGGCCAAGTTCAATCCCCTAGCCATGGTATTTTCCAGCTTCCTGCTGGTGTTCCTCGACCGCGGCGCCAGCGAAATCTCCACCATCTTCCGCCTGAATCACTCCTTTGGCGATATCCTCACGGGCATCATTCTGTTCTTCATCATCGGAAGCGAGTTTTTCATCACCTATCAGATTCACTTCCGCAAGTTCGTAAAGGAGGAGCGCTGAGCACATGTTTGATCTTGTTTCCTTCATCCCCCGCGCCGTGGTGCAGAGCATTCCCCTGCTCTATGGCGCCACCGGCGAGACCCTGACGGAAAAGTCCGGCAACCTCAACCTGGGCATCCCCGGCATCATGTATGTGGGCGGCATCAGCGGCGTCATCGGCGCGTTTCTCTATGAGCAGACGCTTGCCTCCGCGGCCGACGCCAACGCGCTGCTGGTCATCCTCATCCCGCTGCTGTCCTCCATGCTCGGTTCGCTGCTGATGGGTCTGCTCTATTGCTTTCTCACGGTCAACCTCCGCGCCAACCAGAACGTGACAGGTCTGGCCATTACCACCTTTGGCATCGGCTTCGGCAACTTCTTCGGCGGTTCGCTGATTAAAATCACCGGCAGCGAGGTGCCCTCCATCGCCCTGTCCACCACCAGCAGCTATTTCAGCAAGAGCCTGCCCTTTGCCTCCAAGCTGGGCTGGTTCGGGCAGATATTCCTGTCCTGTGGCTTTCTGGCCTATCTGGCCATTGTCATCGCGCTGGTTTCCGCCTATGTGCTCAAGCGCACCCGCGTGGGCCTGCAGCTGCGCGCCGTGGGCGAAAGCCCTGCCACGGCCGACGCCGCCGGCATCAACATCAAAAAATACAAGTATGTCGCCACCTGCGTAGGCAGCGTCATTGCCGGCCTGGGCGGCCTGTACTATGTGATGGACTATGCCTGCGGCGTGTGGTCCAATGACGCCTTCGGCGACCGCGGGTGGCTGGCCATTGCGCTGGTCATCTTCACCATCTGGCGGCCCAACGTGGGCGTGCTGGCCTCGTTCCTCTTCGGCGGGCTGTACATTCTCCACTCGTTTATCCCCTCGGGCACCAACCTCTCGGTGACCGAGCTGTATAAGATGCTGCCCTATGTGGTCACCATCGTGGTGCTGGTCATCACCAGCATGCGCAACAAGCGCGAAAACCAGCCCCCCGAGAGTCTGGGGCAGCCCTATTTCCGCGAAGAGCGATAAACCGATCAAAGTGCCAAAACCCGGGCGCGATGCGAATGGTTCGCATCGCGCCCGGTCTGCTTCTTTCCGCTCTGTTTGATTCTTTCAGGCGCGTCAGCAGTCGCGGGGATCGGCCGGCGGCAGCGGCGCCGGGCCCGGCTCCTGGGCCAGCACCTTCAGCAGCCAGACGGTGCTGTGCCAGCGGCCAAACTTATACCCCGCCCGGGGCAGCTCCGCCGCGCGGACATAGCCCAGCCGCTCGTGAAAGGCCAGCGAGGCCGCATTTTCTCCGGTGACAATGGCATAGAGGTTGCAGAAGCCCATCTCCGCCAGCAGGGGCTCCAACGCGGCATAGAGCGCCCGTCCCAGGCCGCGGCCCCGGCAGTCCTGCCGGATATAGATCGAGGTTTCGGCGTCCCAGGCATAGGCCGCGCGGGCAAAGGGCAGGTCGCCATAGGCATAACCCAGAATGCAGCCGTCCTCCTCGGCCACCAACCAGGGAAAACGGCGCGTGATCCGCGCAAACCGGGCGGCAAACTCCTCGCGGCTGGGCACGCGGTACTCAAAGGACACGGTAGTGTGCAGCACATAGGGCGCGTAGATAGCCCGCAGCTGCGGCAGATCGGCCGGCTTGGCCGAACGGATGATCATGGCGCTCCCTCCTCCGGCAGATCGACATACACCGGCGCATGGCCCACCGCCGGCAGAAACCGCTCCAGCAGGTCGGCCGTGGCTAGGCGCAGCGAGCTGGTGTTTACACAGGGGTGGCAGCCCAGCCAGCGGGCCTCTGCCACCGGGCGGTCAAGCACCAGCTGCACGCGGTGATCGTGGTCGTTCATCAGACCCATCACGCTCACTGCACCCGGGGAAATGGTCAAAAACCGCTCCATATATGCCGCATCGGCAAAGCTCAGCCGCGCCACGCCCAACTGGGCGGACAGATCCCTGGTGTGCAGGGGCTTGTGCCCGGGGAGCAGCAGCAGATAAAAAGCCGTCTTCTGCCGGTTGCAGAGAAACAGATTTTTGCACATCGGCGTGCCCAGCAGCGCGTCGATGCCGCCGCAGTCGTCGATGGTGGCCGCCGGCGCGTGATCCACCCGGACAAAGGGGATCGCCAGCCGCTCCAGCAGATCGTACACTGCCGTCTCCCGCGGCAGGCGGCCGGCCTCGTCGGCCGGGCGGCCATGATACAGGGTCGGGTCAAAGGCAATGGACACGGATCATTCCTCCAAATCATCAAGAATCACCGGCACCGGCGCATCCGCCACGGTTTGCTCGGCTGTGACCAGGCAGTCCATGGCGCACAGGCGCACCCCGGCCGCCGCCGCCTCGGCCAGCGCCAGGGCAAAGTCCGGATGGGTCTGCCGGTTGGGCATCAGGGCGCGGGCGCCCTTGCGCTGAATGAGAAACAGCACCAGCGCCTGATAGCCCTCGGCCCGGGCGCGGGCCAGCTCGCGCAGGTGCCGCGCCCCGCGCAGGGTCGGCGCGTCGGGGAACAGGGCGATGCCATTCCGCAGCAGCGTGACGCCCTTCACCTCGGCAAAGCCCTGCCCCGCGTCGGTTTCAAAGGCAAAGTCGAAGCGGCTTTCGCCATAGCGCTGCTCGGGCAGGAGCCGCCGCAGCCCCGGCAGCAGCCCGGGCAGGCACTCGGCCGCCAGCGCGTTGGGCGCCTGCGAATCGACGCAGACCCAGCCGGTCCCGGCGCGGACGCAGCGCAGGTCAAAGGCGGTTTTGCGCCCCGGCGCGCCGGCACGGCTGAGCAGCACCTCGGCCCCGGGGAGCAGCAGCTCCCGCAGGCGGCCGGTGTTCTTTACATGGACGGGCACCTCGCGCCCATCCACGCGGCACAGGGCAATAAAGCGATTGGGCCGGGAGAGAAACGTCCCCCGGCAGGGATGGTCAAACTGCATGGCAGCTCCTTTTCGCGCTTTTCATTTGCGCGGGAATGGTGTACAATCATCGGCAGAAACAGAAAGGATGTGATCGGCTGTGAAGCACACCACGCTCTGTTATATCGAGCGGGACGGGCAGTATCTGATGCTGCACCGGGTGAAAAAGCACAACGACGTCAACCGCGACAAGTGGATTGGCGTG
>CACXCV010000247.1 GCA_902766215.1 Oscillospiraceae bacterium | reverse complement strand
ACGATCATCGGCGGCTTTATGGCCAGCCCGGACCTGGGCGCGGTCAAGGCCATCTATCTGGAGGAGTATCACATTGCCTCCCGCCTGCACAAGGCGCAGGAACAGCGCAAGGCGATCCAGCTGGACTATGACGACGCGGTCTATGCCGACCGCGTTGCCAGAGAACGGGGCAAATCCCCCAAGGACGGCCCGGTGAAGGCCGCGCAGGCCAAGCTGGACGCCTGCGACAAGAAGATTGCCGGCATTGAGGACGAACTGAAGGAAGTCCGCAAGCGCATGGAAGACATGCGCAAGCCGCTGCGCAGCGACCCCGAATTTCAGAAATATGAGGCCTATTGCGATGACGGCATCGATCTGGCCCGTCTGACCTATAATGAAATGCGCGGCCTGCGCAACGACCTGCAGCTGATCTTCCAGGATCCCTATTCGTCGCTGAACTCCCGCATGACGGTGGGCCAGATTATCGGCGAGGGCATGCTCGCGCACAAGTATTTCAAGAAGAACGACGACCGGATGAAGGAAGAGGTCATGCACGTCATGGAAGAGTGCGGCCTGGCCAGTTACTTCCTCCACCGGTATCCGCACCAGTTCTCCGGCGGTCAGCGTCAGCGCATCGGCATTGCCCGTTCGCTGGCCCTGCGGCCCAAGTTTGTGGTCTGCGACGAGGCTGTTTCGGCCCTTGACGTGTCCATTCAGGCGCAGATTATCAACCTGCTGAAGGACCTGAAGGAGCAGCAGAACCTGACCTACCTCTTCATCACGCATGACCTGTCGGTCGTCAAGTATATCTCCGACCGCATCGGCGTTATGTATCTGGGCAGCCTGGTTGAGCTGGCTCAGGCGCAGGACATCTTCGACCAGCCGCTTCACCCCTATACCGAGGCACTGCTGGACGCGATTCCCACCGTGGAGGAGGACGCATCGAAGGAGCCGATGGTGCTGGAGGGCGACATTCCCAGCCCGGTCAACCCGCCTTCGGGCTGCAAGTTCCATACCCGCTGCAAGTACTGCACGGAAATCTGCACCAAGGTGGTGCCGGAGATGACCGAGGTCAAGCCTGGCCACTTCGTTGCCTGTCACCACATTCTCGGCAAGGGCCACACCGATGCTGTTTGAAAAGAAGACCAAGGCGGCCATGGAAGCGGCGCGCAAGCGCAATGAAGAGCGCTTTCCGCCGCAGCCGGAAAAACCGGAGGTCAAGCCCGAAAAGGGTGACCTGCCCGCCATGATGTGCTCGGCTTATCTGATTTTGCTGCCGGCGTGCATCCTGGTGCTGATTCTCCTGTGCGCCGCCGGGTATTTCTTCATCCTGCGATAAAGAAACAGCCCTGAACCGGAACGGTTCGGGGCTGTTTTGTTACATCCACAGGCGGTCGCTGGGGCTGCCGGAGCTGCTGGGCGCGGCGCAGCCGAACAGCTCGTCCAGCGTGCCAAGGCGATAGCCCGCCTGCTCCCAGGCGGTCAGCAGCCGGTCAAGAATTTTCGCATTGGTGGTCGAGGTGGAGTGCAGCAGCACCACCGCGCCGGGGTGTGTGCGCGAGAGCACTTTTTGCAGGGCGGCGTCCTCGGCTGGCTGGCGGTCCCGCTCCCAGTCCACATAGGCCAGGCTCCAAAAGACGGTACGATAGCCAAGCTTTTGCGCCATGGCCAGGTTGTCCATGGAGTATTCCCCCCGGGGCGGGCGGTAATACATGGGCAGCGGCTGGCCGGTTACCTGCTGGAACAGGGCCTCCAGGTCGCGCAGCTCGGCGGCAAAGCGCGCCTCGTCGGCGATGGCGGACATATCCGGGTGGTGATAGGTGTGGTTGCCCACGGTGTGCCCTTCGGCCACCATGCGCCGGACCAGCGTGGGGTTCTGCTCGAGGTAGTTGCCCACCAGAAAGAAGGCGGCGGGCGCATGATGCGCGGCCAGCGCGTCGAGGATTGCTTCGGTGCAGCCGTTTTCATATCCGGCGTCAAAGGTGAGGTAAATCACCGGCTGGGCAGTGTCGCCGATATACTTGGCGTCATATTGCGCCAGTACCTGCGCGCTGACCGGCGGCGTGGGCGGCTGGCCCGGCGTGGGAAAGCTCAGCCCCCAGGAGGACAGCGGCAGAAGGACGCTCAGCAGCGCGGCGCCCAGGCGGGGAAACAGAGACATAAAATCCGACCTTTCCATGTTTTTTGCTAGTGTGGCTGGAAAGGCCGGATTTTATCAGTTTTTTGGCAGAAGATACCTTGGGGATTCAATCCACGTGAATGACATAGCCATCCTTGCGCGGACGGGCGGCGGGCTCTTCATCGGCATAGCCGAGGATGCAGTTGCCAATGCCCTCATAGTCGCCCTCAAGCCCCCACTGGCGCAGCAGAGACTTGCCTTCGTCGGTGTCAAACACCTCGCGTGCGCGGTGAATCCAGCAGCTGCCCAGTCCGGCGGCGTGCGCGGCATTGAGAAGATTGCCCATGACCAGACTGCCGTCATAGAGATAGGT
>CACXCV010000246.1 GCA_902766215.1 Oscillospiraceae bacterium | reverse complement strand
TCAGCTCGGATTTCAGTTCTGCATCGGCACCGCTGGTAGCGGCGCTGTTGGCGGCCAGATTGACGTCGGCAGCCGCCATCGGTGCGGCGGAGTCTGCCGCCTGCGAGGCGCCCCATTGGGGCAGGGTAATCAGCCCGGAGCCCACGGCCAGCAGCAGCGCGGCTGCGGCCGCCGCCACTGCAGTGGCGCTTCCAAAGGCGAAGCGGCGCTTCGCCTTTGGCGAATGATGCGCTGAAATCCCGCGCATGATATGCTCGTGCAGCCCGGCGGGCGGCTCTACCGCGGCCATGGCGGCGTCCAGACGGCGATATTGCGCGGCAAGAGCGCGGCAGGACGCGCACTGAGCAACGTGCACTTCCATAGCGGCGCTCTCTTCTTCATCCAGTTCTCCGTCGAGCCAGGCGCACAGGTTGGGTAAAAACTGATCGCAGGCGCTCATGCGTCCTCACCACCTTTCGCTGTATTGGACGGCTCGCAGATGCGATTGTTCCCGCGCCCGGCAAGTTTTTTCCGCAGCCGTTCGCGGCCGCGGCTGATGCGGCTTTTCACCGTGCCGGTCTGTATGTTCAGCGCGTCGGCAATCTCCTGATAGCTCAGCCCGGCCACGGCCCGCAGCGTCAGCGCGGCGCGGTATTCCGGCTCCAGCGTGGACAGGGCGGCGGACAGCTCCTGCTGGTCGGCCAGCTCCATCACCGTCCGCTCGGGGTCCTGCCGCTCGTCCGGCAGGTCCAGCTGCACTTCTTCATCGGAAACGGTCAGGCTGCGCACGCGCTTTTGCCGCCGCAGAAAGTCCAGGCATACGTTGCCCGCAATGCGGTAGATCCAGGTGGAAAACGACGATTCAAACTTGAAAAAGGCGAGACTCTTCCACACCTTGATGAACGTCTCCTGGCTCAGGTCCAGCGCGTCCTCGCGGTTGCCGGTCATGCGGAAGGTCACGGAGTAGACCAGCTTTTCATACTGGGACACCAGCTGTTCAAAGGCTGCGCCGTCCCCGGCGGCAGCCTGTTCGATCAGCTGCCGTTCCTGTCCTGTCATGTCCTCACCTCAATTCCCGCGCAATGCCCTGGCAGATGGCGTGTACCTGCTCCAGCGTTTCAACCTGCGCGATCTGTTCTTTAAAATAGGCGCTGTGTCCCACGCCGCGGAGATACCAGGCCAGGTGCTTGCGCGCCTCGCAGCAGGCGGCGCGCTCGCCCTTGTCCTCGGCGGCCAACATCACCTGCCGCTCGGCCACAGCAATCCGCTGGGTCAGCGGCGGCCGCGGGGGGACCGGCTCGCCGTGCAGCGCAGCGCGAATCTGCCCCAGCAGCCATGGGTCGCCAAAGCTGCACCGGCCGATCATCACCCCGTCGCAGCCAGTGCGCCGCAGCATGGCCACTGCATCCTCCGGCGAGCAGACGTCGCCGTTGGCAATCACGGGGATAGAGACGGCTTCCTTCACGGCGCGGATCTGATCCCGGTCGGCCCGCCCGGTGTACTGCATCGAGCGGGTGCGCCCATGCACCGCCACGGCGGCCGCGCCGGACTCCTGCGCGATGTGCGCCAGCTCCGGCGCAACGATGCTGCTCCGGTCCCAGCCGGTGCGCATCTTTACCGTCACCGGCACCGGCACCGCCCGGACTACCGCTTCGATGATGCGGCCTGCCCGGGGCAGGTCCTGCAGCAGGGCGCTGCCGTCGCCGTTTTTTACCACCTTGGGCGTGGGACAGCCCATGTTGATGTCGATAAAATCCGGCGCACCATACTCCAGCGCCAACTGTGCCCCGCGGGCCATCAGCGCCGGGTCGTCGCCGAAGATCTGCGCCCCGCAGCGCCCGGTCGGGGTGCGACGGAGCAGTGCGCGGCTCTTGCGGTCCTGAAAACACAGGGCCCGGGAGGAGACCATTTCCGACACTGTGACGTCTGCGCCCAACTCGGCGCAGACGGTGCGAAAGGCAAAATCGGTCACGCCCGCCATGGGCGCCAGAATCACAAGCGGCTGCATGGCAGCGTCCCTCCTCCATCAAGCAATTACGTTATATTCTATCACAGTTTGCCTGCCAAGGCAACCAACTGCGCGGAAAAGGGCACAATTTGCATCGGCTTGGCGCCGTGGCCGCGCCGCGGGGAATTGCGGCTGAAAAAATCGCCGCAGACAAGAAAAAACTCCGCC
>CACXCV010000245.1 GCA_902766215.1 Oscillospiraceae bacterium | reverse complement strand
CGGCAAGGTGTTCACCCGCGAGGAGCTGATGCAGCGCGTCTGGAACTATGAATATTACGGCGACATGCGCACAGTGGACGTGACCATCCGCCGCCTGCGCAGCAAGCTGGAGGACGACACGGCCGTGCCGCTGTACATTCTCACCCGCCGCGGCGTGGGATACTATTTCAACGGCGAGCTGTAACCGCGCATTCTTTGGAAAGGAGCTGACCGGCCATGCGTTCTCTGCGCCTGAAGATGGTGCTGATCATGATTCTGATGGTCTCGTGCCTAATGCTGGTCATGGTGTCCTTTCTCACCAGCCGGGTGGTCAGCTTCTACGTCACCGAGTTCTATGACAAGATGGAGCAGAGCTTTACCACCGGCTTTCTGCAGCAGCTGCAAAACATTGCCGCCCAGGCCGACGACAAGGCCTCCGGCGCTGAGCAGCTGAAGGAGCTGGTCATGGCCCAGGCCGACCTGGGCATCGACATTTCCGACCGCAACGTGTATATTCTCGACCGCGAGGGCACGGTGCTCTCCGGCTCCAACGCCCGCAGCGCCGTCACTGCCACTCCCAACCTGCTCACGGCCATGGCCGGGCAGGTGGGCCAGCAGAGCGCCCTGATGGACCGATATATGGACCTGGCCGTCCCCATCAACGGCGGCGGATACGGCTACATTGTCTATGTGCTGGACAACCGCGGCACCGTCAATGCCCTGACGAGCGAGATTGTCCGCATCATCCTGCGGGCGCTGGTGCTGGGCCTGGCCTTCTGCATTGCGCTGAGCTTTATCCTCTCACAGATTATCATCTCGCCCATCGAGCAGCTGACCCGCGGCACACAGGCCGTTGCCTCCGGCGACTTTTCCAAAAAGCTGGAGGTTTCGTCCCGGGACGAGATCGGCACCCTGACGCAGAACTTCAACCACATGGCCCAGGTGCTGCAGGACACCCTGGCCGAGGCGGAAAACGAGCGCAGCAAGCTGTCCACTCTGTTTCTGCACATGACCGACGGCGTGGCCGCCTTTGACGCGGCCGGGCAGCTGATCCACTGCAACCCCGCTGCCCTGTCCATGCTGCGCAAATCCGAAAACGAGCTGCGCTATGACCTCTTTGCCGGCATTGCGCCGCTGGAGGACGTGCTGGCGCTGCGCCAGCCCCAGTTCGCCGAGGGTTCGCTGCAGGCTGGCGACCGCGAACTGGAGCTGTTTCTGGCACCGTTCTCGGCCGAGTCGGCCGGCGGCGTGATTGTGGTCATCCACGACGTGACTGAGCAGCGCCGCGCCGAGCAGACCCGGCGCGAGTTTGTCGCCAATGTGTCCCACGAGCTGCGCACACCGCTGACCAACATCAAGTCCTATGCCGAGACCATTGTGCAGACCGGCGATGAGCTACCACCCGACCTGCGCAGCAGCTTTATGAACGTCATTCTGGGCGAGACCGACCGCATGACCCGCATTGTGCAGGATCTGCTAACGCTCTCGCGCTTTGACTCCGGCCGGATGGAGATGAACTTCACCCGTTTTGACCTGCGGCAGAGCGTGGAAACCGTCTGCCGCGCCGAGCAGCTGGACGCCCAAAGCCATGGCCACACGCTGACGCTGCTGCCCGGCCCCACCGCCATGGTCAACGGCGACCAGTCGCGGATTGAGCAGGTGGTGATGAACCTGCTCTCCAATGCCATCAAATACACGCCCGACGGCGGCGAAATCACCGTCTCCACCGGGCTGGAAGACAGCCATGTGTGGGTGCGCGTGCGGGACAACGGCATCGGCATTCCCGAAAAGGACCTGCCGCGCCTGTTCGAGCGGTTCTACCGCGTGGACAAGGCCCGCTCGCGGGCCAGCGGCGGCACCGGCCTGGGCCTGTCCATTGCCCAGGAGATCCTGCGTCTGCACAACGGCGAGATCCAGATACAGTCGGTCTACGGCAAGGGCACCGTCGTGACCGTGCGCCTGCCGGTGGCCGCCGGCGGCCCGGATGGGGAGTGACGCGCTATGAAACGAGCAATCCGCATCTGGGAATGGATCAAAACAATGCTGATCGTGTTGCTGTTCTGCTCGGCGGCCGTCCTGTCAGTCTCGCTGATCAGCGAACTGGTCTCGGGCCAGAGCCTGACGCACCGGATCGGGACGCTGCTGGGCTGGGCCGCCCCCGAGCCGGCCTATGTGCCCACCGGCGAGACCATCCCCGCCGCCGCCGCGCCGCTGGCCGTCTCCATGACCGGCGAAAATGGGCGCGGCAGCACCGTGGGCGAGCCGGAGCGCACCGCCCAGCTCTATGACACGTTGACCCGCCAGCTGGGCGAGGCGCTGGCCACCGCCAGCCTGCCTGTCGCGCTGGAAGAGGACAGCTGGCGCACGCTGTTCTCGGGCGAGAGCGTCAGCTTTCTCTATGCCGGCCAGGTCCCGCTGGAAGCGCTGGCCGCCTGGCTGGGCGCACAGGCGTCAGAAAACCTGTCCTCGATGTGCGCGTCGGAGCTGACGCTGTGCATCGACGGGGCACGGGTGTCGCTGCTGCTGCGCGGTGAGCACTGGCTGTGTCTTGGCACCGCAGTTGCGCCGCAGGATCTGCGCCAGGCGCTGGAGTCCTGCCGGCCGGACGGCTCGCTGTTCGCCATTGAGGATCCGTCGCTCTCCGAGTTGGACCCCCTGTCGCTGCTGACGGTGCGCACGGTGCTGCCCACCGCCACGGCAGAAAACGCACTGGCCGACGGCGACCGGATTGACACTGCGGCCGCCCTGCTGGGGCTGAACCCCTACCGCGACACAGCCTATACCGCCGGCGACGGCACCATCAGCTTTACCGCCGGCAACGGCCGGCTGACCGTCACTGCCGGCGGCGTGCTGCAATATACTCCCGGCGAGGCCGGCGGCCTGCCGCCTGTGGAGGACTCCGCTACCGCGCTGATCGAAGCGGCGCGGCAGCTGCTGGCCCAGCTCTCCGACGGGCTGAGCGGCGATGCGTCGCTGCAGCTGGCG
>CACXCV010000244.1 GCA_902766215.1 Oscillospiraceae bacterium | reverse complement strand
TGACGGATGAATATGCAAAGATCCCCGGTGAGATGAAAGCCGTGGCTAAGGCTCTGGGTAAAGAGGTGCTGCGGGAGGTCTCCGAGGAGGAGTTTTACCGTCAGATCCCTGCCCTCCGGGAAAAACTGGGAGACCGAAGCGTTCTTCGGGCCATCCACTATTTTGAAGAAGAAAAGAGAGTGGAGGAAGAGGCAGCAGCTCTTTATGAGGGAGACTGGGAAAGATTTTTCCGGATCTTCAGAGAATCCGGAAGATCCTCCTGGGAATATCTTCAGAATGTATCCGTCACCGGAATGCCGGAAACACAGCCCGTGGCCGTGGCCCTTGCGGTATCGGAAGGCATCCTGCAGGGAAGAGGAGGAGCCAGAGTCCACGGCGGCGGCTTTGCCGGCACCATTCAGGCCTATGTGCCGCTGGAGCAGATCGAGATCTTTGTCCCCCGCATGGAGGCGCTCACCGGGCCGGGCAGCTGCCGGGTGCTGTCCGTGCGCCTGACCGGCGCAGCCGAAGTGCTGCTTTCCTCTGCAAAATAAACAGGAGGCTGATTGCATGTCCATTCTTGTTCTTGGCGGAGCCGGCTACATCGGCTCGCACACCGTCCGTGCGCTGATCGAAGCCGGACGCGACGTGGTCGTGGCCGACAATCTTGTCACCGGCCACCGCGCCGCCGTCCACCCCCAGGCGCGCCTGTATGAGGGCGACCTGTCCGACCGCGCCTTCCTTGACCGGCTGCTGGAACGCGAATCCATCGACGGCGTGATTCACTTTGCCGCCTACTCTCTGGTTGGCGAGAGCGTGTCCAACCCGCTGAAGTACTACCGCAACAATCTCTGCGGCACCGAGGTGCTGCTGGAGGCGCTGGTGGCCCACGGCGTGGAGCGCATCGTCTTCTCCTCCACCGCCGCCACCTATGGCGAGCCCGAGCGTATCCCCATTCTGGAATCCGACCGTACCCAGCCCACCAATCCCTATGGCGAGACCAAGCTGAGCATGGAGAAGATGATCCGCTGGGCCGGCAGGGCGCACAACCTGCGCTATGTCGCGCTGCGGTATTTCAACGCCTGCGGCGCACTGCCCGACGGCTCCATCGGCGAGGATCACCAGCCGGAGACGCACCTGATTCCCATCGTGCTGCAGGTGGCCCTGGGCCGGCGCGAGCGGCTGGACATCTTCGGCGGCGACTATCCCACCCCCGACGGAACCTGCGTGCGCGACTACATCCACGTGTGCGACCTGGCCGACGCGCACATCCGCGCCCTGACCTATCTGGAGCAGGGCGGCCAGAGCGACGTGTTCAACCTGGGCAACGGCGTGGGCTTCAGCAACCTGCAGGTAGTGGAAACGGCCCGGGCCGTGACCGGCCACCCCATTCCCAGCAGCATCGAGGCGCGCCGCCCCGGCGACCCGGCCACGCTGGTGGCCTCCAGCGACAAGGCCGCGCGCGTACTGGGCTGGCAGCCGCGCTATACCGACCTGGGCGAGATCATCGCCACGGCCTATCGCTGGCACC
This sequence comes from Oscillospiraceae bacterium, assembly GCA_902766215.1. Lineage (GTDB taxonomy): Bacteria > Bacillota > Clostridia > Oscillospirales > Oscillospiraceae > RUG11142. The sequence goes on along the minus strand of CACXCV010000244.1, from coordinate 3,478 downwards.
GGTCCCATCCGCAGGGCTATGGTGACCGCTGATGGAACACACCGTTTATGAGGCGCTGCACGGGCTGGTGCAGTATGCCCTCCGCTGCGGCCTGCTGGACCCCGCCGACCAGACCTGGGCAGCCAACAGCCTGCTGTGCGCCATGGGACTGGACACGCTGGAGCCGGCTCAGCCGCTGGATGCACCGCTGGAGCAGCTGCTGCAAATTCTGCTGGACGACGCAGCCGCCCGCGGCGTGATCCGCGACTCCATCGCCTTCCGCGACCTGTTTGACACGCGGCTGATGGGCTGTCTCACGCCGCCGCCCAGCGTGGTGCAGGCGCGCTTTCGCCAGCTGTATGCCCAGTCTCCCGCCGCCGCCACCGACTGGTTCTACCGCTTCTGCGGCGACTGCGACTATATCCGCCGCTACCGCATTGCCAAGGACATGCAGTGGCAGGCCGACAGCCCCTATGGCACGCTGGAAATCACCATCAACCTCTCCAAGCCGGAAAAAGACCCCGCCGCCATCGCCGCCGCGCGGAACGCGGGTGGAGCCAAATATCCCGCCTGCCAGCTCTGCGCCGATAACGAGGGCTATGCCGGCCGGGCCGACCACCCCGCCCGGGAGAACCTGCGCATCATCCCGCTGACCATCGCCGGGCAGCCCTGGGGCATGCAGTACAGCCCCTATGTCTACTATAACGAGCACTGCATTGTCCTCAACCGTACCCACCGGCCCATGGTCATCGACGCGGCCGTGTTCGGCAAGCTGTTCGACTTTGTCCGGCAGATGCCCCACTATTTTGTCGGCAGCAACGCCGACCTGCCCATTGTGGGCGGTTCAATCCTCGCCCACGAGCACTTTCAGGGCGGGCGGCACACCTTTGCCATGGAGCGGGCCGAGATCGAAACGCCCTTTGTCTTCCCGGGCTATGAAGCCGTCACGGCCGGCATCGTCCGCTGGCCCATGTCGGTGCTGCGCCTGCGCGGGGCCGACCCAGAGCTTCTCTGCCGCCTGGCCGGGCGCGTGCTTTCCGCCTGGCGGGGCTATTCCGACCCGTCGGCCGAGATTCTGGCCTTCACCGGCCAGACGCCCCACAACACCATCACACCCATCGCCCGCCGCCGCGGCAGCGATTATGAGCTGGACTTGGTGCTGCGCAACAACCGCACCACCGACGAATACCCGCTGGGCCTGTTCCACCCGCACCCAGAGCTGCACCACATCAAGCGCGAGAACATCGGCCTGATCGAAGTGATGGGTCTGGCTGTGCTGCCCGCCCGGCTGAAGGACGAGCTGCGCCTGGTGGGGCAGGCCATGACCGGCCGGGGCGACCTCCGCGCACCGGAAATAGCCACCCACGCCCCCTGGGCCGAGGAAATCCTCTCCCGCCGCACCGTTACGGCGGAGAACGTCACCCGCGTGCTGCAGGAGGAGGTTGGCCGCGTGTTTGCCACCGTGCTGGAGCACGCCGGCGTCTTTGCCCGCAGCGAAGCCGGGAAGGCCGCCTTTCTCCGCTTCCTTTCCGTTGTATAACGCCGCAGCCCCCGCCGGCCGGACCGGCGGGGGCAGTCTTTCGCCCAAATGCGCAGGGGGCGCGGACAGTCTATCTGTCCGCGCCCCTGTCGTGTTATGCGTGCAGTCCGCTCACAGCGCCGCCAGCGCATCAAAGCGCTCGTGCAGCGTGGGATACAGCGTGGTGAAAAAGCGGTAATACCGCTCGTATTCCGCCCCGGCGGCGGCGTCCGGCTGCGTCCGCTCCGTGATGCGGATGATCGCATCGCAGGCCGCCTGCACGCTGTCGTACAGCCCGGCGCCCACCGCGCCCAGAATGGCCGCGCCATAGGCGCCGCCGTTGCTGTCGGCCGCGGCGGCAAAAGGCAGCCCATAGATGTCGCAGAGCATCTGCTTCCACAGCGGGCTTTTGGCCCCGCCGCCACAGAGCACCACCTGTTCGGGTGTCAGATGCATCTGCCGGAACAGCTCCAGACTGTCGCGCAGGGCATAGCCCACGCCCTCCAGCACCGCGCGCACCAGGTGCGCCCGGGTGTGGATGCTGCTCAGGCCAAAGAACGCGCCCCGGCAGTTGGCGTCCAGAAACGGCGTGCGCTCGCCCATCAGATAGGGGGCAAAGAGCAGCTTGTCCGCGCCGATGGCAATCGCGGCCGCCTCGTCGTCCATCCGGCTGTACAGGTCCGGCTGGCCGGCTGCCAGCTCCGCGCCATAGCATGCGTCGCGCAGCCAGCGCAGGCTCATGCCCGCGCTCTGCACCACGCCCATGATGTGGTATTCGCCGGGCACGGCGGCGCACAGGGTGTGCACGCGTCCCTCCGGCTCCAGGTGCATCTGCCGCGTGTGGCCAAAAAGCACCGCCGAGGTCCCCACGGTCAGAAAGGCCGCGCCCTCGCGCACCACGCCGGTGCCCACGGCCGAGGCCGCGTTGTCCCCCGCGCCGCCAACCACCACGGCCCGCTCCGGCAGGCCGGTCAGGCGGCTGGCCTCGGGCGTGACGGACCCCGTCACCTCGGGCGACTCGACCAGGCGGCCCAGCTGATCCGGGCGGATGCCCATCTTGTCCAGGATCTCTCCGCTCCAGCAGCGCCCGGCCACGTCCATCAGCTGCATGCCGGAGGCGTCCGACACATCGGTGGCATAGGTTCCGGTCAGCTTCAGGCGGACATAGTCCTTGGGCAGGAGGATTTTCTTCACCTGCGCCCACAGTTCCGGTTCGTGCTTCTGCACCCAGAGAATTTTCGCCGCGGTAAAGCCGGTGATGGGCGGGTTGGCGGCAATCTCCACAAAGCGCTCTTTGCCGATCAGGCGGTTGAGGTCGTCCACCTCCTCCGTGGTGCGCTGGTCGCAGCAGATAATCGCCGGGCGCAGCACCCGGTCGTCCTCGCCCAGCAGCACCAGCCCGTGCATCTGCCCCGACAGGCCCACCGACACCACCTGCCCCGCGTCGAAGGAATCCAGCACAGCGCGCAGCGTCTTCACCGCCGCGCCCCACCAGAGGGCAGGATCCTGTTCGGCCCAGCCGTTCTGCGGCTGCATCATGGGATATTCCGCCGAGGCAGTTTTGATCACCCGGCCCGTCTGATCCATCAGCAGCGTCTTCGTGCCGGAGGTGCCCACATCGATGCCAATGCAGTATTTCATAGCAGCGTCCCCTTTTATGATAATCCATGGTTGTTTTCTGTTATCATAGCGGAAATCCCGGGGATTGTCATGTGTAAATCCGCAGCCAAAGCAGGGCTGATTCTGCTGTTTTTTCTATGGGGATTGGAGAAATTTGCAAGCGGTATTTGGCCATTTTGCTGATTTCACATCAGAATCCCGATATAATTTGTTCAAGTCGAATAAAACAGTAGGCAAACAGAGAAAAGTGTGCTATGATAACTGCGACAGTACCGACGGCGCCGGCCGCGCCGTCAGGAAGGGGGCCATCATGCGCGAGGCCATACTGGGAAAAACCGTGACCGTCACCGTCGATCGCCC
>CACXCV010000243.1 GCA_902766215.1 Oscillospiraceae bacterium | reverse complement strand
CTCCTGCGACGTGCGCTATAACCCAAACGACTCGGTCTGGGCCGTGGAGGGCATTCTGTCCCCGGATGGCCGCGTGTTCGGCAAAATGGGTCACAGCGAGCGCATCGGCAGCGGCATGTATCAGAACGTTCCAGGCAATTATGACATGGGTCTGTTCCGCTCCGCTGTGAAATACTACCGCTGACAGGAGGTACTGTTGCACATGAAAAGCGATATCGAAATTGCGCAGAGCGCGGCGCTGCGCCCCATCGGCGAGATTGCCGCGCGGGCGGGCATCGACGAGAAATATCTGGAGTGCTATGGTCGGTATAAGGCCAAGGTGGATCTGTCGCTGCTGAAGGATTCGCCCCGGCCGGACGGCAAGCTGATTCTGGTCACAGCTATCACGCCCACCCCGGCCGGCGAGGGAAAGACCACCACCACCGTGGGGCTGGCCGATGGGCTGCGCCGCATCGGCAAAAATGTGGTGGCCGCGCTGCGGGAGCCGTCGCTGGGCCCGGTGTTCGGCGTCAAGGGCGGAGCCGCGGGCGGCGGCTATGCCCAGGTGGTGCCCATGGAGGACATCAACCTGCACTTTACCGGCGACTTTCACGCCATCGGCGCGGCCAATAACCTGCTGGCCGCCATGCTGGACAACCACATCCATCAGGGCAACGCGCTGAACATTGATCCGCGGCGGATCACCTGGCGGCGCTGTGTGGACATGAACGACCGGCAGCTGCGCTCGGTGATCGACGGCCTGGGCGGGCGCTCCAACGGCGTTCCGCGCGAGGACGGCTATGACATCACCGTGGCCAGCGAGGTAATGGCCGTGCTGTGCCTGGCCACATCGCTGAGCGACCTGAAGGAGCGGCTGGGCCGCATTGTCGTGGGCTATACCTATGGCGGGCGGCCGGTGACGGCGGGGCAGCTGAAGGCGGCGGGCGCGATGACGGCTCTGCTGAAGGACGCGCTCAAGCCCAACCTTGTGCAGACGCTGGAGGGCACGCCGGCCTTTGTCCACGGCGGGCCGTTTGCCAACATTGCCCACGGCTGCAACTCGGTGATGGCCACGCGCATGGCGCTGAAGCTGGGCGACTATGTGGTCACCGAGGCGGGCTTCGGCGCCGACCTGGGCGCGGAAAAGTTTTTGGACATCAAGTGCCGCGCGGCGGGCCTGCGGCCCGATGCAGTGGTGGTGGTGGCCACCATCCGGGCGCTGAAAATGCACGGCGGCGTGGCCAAGGACGCGCTTTCGGAGGAAAACCTGCCGGCGCTGCAGGCCGGTCTGCCCAACCTGCTGCGTCACGTGCGCAACATGCAGGAGGTCTATGGCCTGCCGGTGGTGGTGGCTGTCAACCGGTTCCCCACCGACACCGAGGACGAGGTGGCGCTGCTGAAGGCCGAGTGCGAGGCGCTGGGCGTTCACGCGGTGCTGTCCGACGTGTGGGCCAGGGGCGGCGAGGGCGGCGTGGAGCTGGCCGAGGCCGTGGTGTCGCTGTGCGGGCAGGAGCACGACTTCCGCTTCAGCTATGCGCTGGACGATCCGCTGGAGCAGAAGATTGAAAAGATTGTCACCCGGGTCTACCGCGGCGCGGGTGTAGCCTTCACCGGCGAGGCGCAGAAGCAGATCAGGGCGCTGCGCCGCCACCATTTTGACGGCCTGCCCGTGTGTATGGCCAAGACACAGTACAGCTTTTCCGACGACCCCACGCTGCTGGGCGCGCCCGAGGGCTTTACCGTCACGGTGCGGAATGTCCGGGTTTCGGCCGGCGCGGGCTTTATTGTGGCGCTGACCGGCGAGATTATGACCATGCCCGGCCTGCCAAAGGTTCCGGCCGCCGAAAACATCGATGTGGATGAAAACGGCGTGATTCACGGCCTGTTTTAAGCCGTTCGGCGCATAGGCAAGCGCCCCCGGAGCGGATGCGTTCGCTCCGGGGGCGCTGTTTGCTGCCATGGCTCAGGTGGATAGGGTGACAAAGCTGCGGTCGATGGTAATCACGCAGTTGTAACTGGGATCCCTGGTTTTCACCAGGGCGGAGATGGCGGCGCGCAGCTCACCGTCGGTCATGGCCAGACCGTGGGGCGCGGCGCAGTCAAAGATGACGTTGGTATGCGTCGGGCCGGTGACCACGCGCAGGTCGTGGATGCTCAGGCGGGGGTCAATCAGCTGAATCTCCCTGGATATCCAGCCCCGCAGATTGTTGGCGATGGGGCTGCTGGTGGCAATGGGGTCAAAGTGGACCACCACGTGGATGCCGTGCCGTGCCTGCAGGTCGCGCTCGATGTTGTCAATCACGTCGTGGCTGACCAGCACGTCGTCCTCGGCCGGCATTTCCACATGCACGCTGGCAAACTGCCGCCCGGGGCCATAGTCGTGGATCATTAGGTCGTGGGTGCCCAGCACGCCGGGATAGGCCATAATCTCTTCGTGAATCTGCTGCACCAGCGCCGGATCGGGCGCCTTGCCCAGCAGCGGGTCCAGCGTGTCGTGGATCAGCCCCACGCCGCTGTAGAGAATAAACAGCGCCACCAGCAGGCCCATCCAGCCGTCCAGCCGCAGCCCCGTCAGGTGGGAGACCAGCGTGGCGGCCAGCACCGCGGCGGTGGAAATCACGTCGTTGCGGCTGTCGGCAGCGGTGGCAATCAGCGTCTGCGAGCCGATCAGGCGGCCGATGCGCCGGTTGAAAAGCATCATCCACAGCTTCACGCCAATCGAGGCGGCCAGCACGCCGACGATCAGCCAGCTGAAGGACACGTCCTCGGGGGAAAGCACCTTCTGCACGCTGCTTTTCAGCAGCTCAAGTCCGATCAGAAGAATGATCACCGCCACCATCAGGCCGGAGAGGTATTCATACCGGCCGTGGCCGAAGGGATGCTCGTCGTCGGCGGGGCGGCTGGCCATGTGAAAGCCCAGCAGACTGATCACGCTGCTGGAGGCATCGGACAGGTTGTTCACCGCGTCGGCGGTGATGGCCACCGAGCCGGAGAGCAGGCCGGCAAGCAGCTTGCCGGCAAACAAGATTAGGTTGCAGACGATGCCCACCAGGCCGGACAGACGGCCATAGGCATTGCGGACGGCCGGATCGTGTACCTGGTCGGCGTTGCGGATCAGGCGGCGGATGAGAAACTGCATGCCAATCATCTCGATTCTGTTGAATATAATAATCAGTATACGGGTTTTCCAGTGCACTGTCAAGAGCGATCCCGTCGAAGGGCGCGGCAGAAATCTTGGGGCTGGACTTTTGGGCGAAAAAACGCTAAAATAAAAGCATATTCGAGCCTTTGCCCTTTGCACTCTGGAGGAAAACCGATGAAACAACGCAAAAAGACCCTTCGGCGCGCCGCAGCGGCGCTGCTGTGCGCCCTTTGCTGCCTGGGCAGCGTGTCTGCCGCCGGCGGCAGCGAGGACCCGGTGATTACCAAAAGCTATCTGGACGGCGTATTTTCCGGCGCGTTTTTGCCCGAGGTCGGCAGCGCTGCCAACACGGCGCTCTATGATCTCGAGGCGCAGACGCTGCGCGATGTGGCGCAGCAGCTGGCCCGGGCCAGGGCGGGCGCCGGCGAGTCCTATTCCGGCTCCGGCCGGATTCACACTGCCCGTGACGACACGGTCACCCTGACGCTGGGCGCACGGATTACCCCAGTGGACGGCAGCCTGCGCGCCGTGGGCAGCGGTCTGATCGACATCACCGCCGGGCAGACGATATCCGCCGGCACGGTTCTCAGCCTGAGCCACACCTATTTCTGCGCCGACGGGCAGTCGGGCTATGCAACCGCCTCGCTGACCGGGACGGCCAACTATCGGGGGTCGTGCAGCCAGAGCCGCAGCGGCCAGGCGAATTATGCCTCCATGGCCGAGGCACTGTCCCAGCTGGGGCTGCTGCGCGGCACCGACGCCGGCTTTGAGCTGAACCGCCCGGCCACCCGGATCGAGGCGCTGGTGATGTTTCTGCGCATTCTGGGCTTGGAGGACAAGGCGCAGGCCTGCACGGCGGCCAATCCTTTTTCTGACGTGCCGGACTGGGCCAGCCGCTATGCGGCCTATGCCTATGAGCAGGGGCTTGCCAAGGGCGTCGGCGGGGGGCTGTACGGGGCGAACAACGCCGTTACGGCGCAGGACTATCTCACGCTGCTGCTGCGCGCGCTGGGCCATGAAGAGGGCGCGGCTTTTTCCTGGAGCAGTGCGCTGACCGACGCGGTGACGCTGCAGGTGCTCACGGCCGAGGAGCAGCGCGCACTCGGCGCCGCCAGCTTCTGGCGGGCGCAGATGACCTGGCTGTCCTGGCGGGCGCTGCTGGCCCAGCAGGCCGATCACCAGCTGCTGCTCTGCGCGCTGCGCGACGGCGGCGTGGTCACGCGCGGACAGATTGCCGCCGCAGTCTGCATGGTGGCCGCACGATAAATCAGACGGATTTCAGCCGGGCACTGCGGTTTTGCAGCGCCCGGCTTTCCGCTTCCCGGTTTTGCACACTTTCGGCCCGGCGGAATACCATGGGAATGAAGGCGTTCGGCGCTTTCAAATCAAATGGGAGGTATTCTTTATGTGCAACAACGGTCTGTTTAATTTTGGCGGCAACACCTGGTGGATCATCATCCTGATCCTCATCCTGTTCGGCGGCTGCGGCTGCGAGAACAATGGCTGCGGCTGCAACAACGGCTGCAACCACGGCTGCGGCAACGGCTGCGGCTGCGGCAACAGCGTTTCCAACTGCGGCTGCTGCTGACACGCAGGGCGGTCGGGCAGCCTGTGCCCGGCCGGTCAAAGCGCCGGCGCGGCATAACCCGATAACCCCACGGGGCGGCCGGATTTTCCGGCGCAGAGCTGTATAGCAGACGAGGCGGAATCCGGCATGTGCCGGGTTCCGCCTCAGTTGTGATTGCGATATTTGTCTGCTCCGGGCCGGCTCAGCGGATGCTGTTGGCCGTGCTCTTGAGCATCACGTCGTGATAGCCGCCCTCGACAATGGAGGTGGAGGACACCAGCGTGATTTTGGCGTTTTTCTGCAGGTCGGGGATGGTGGTCACGCCGCAGTTGCACATGGTGCTGCGGACCTTGTACAGGCTCTTTGCCACGTTGTCACGCAGCGAACCGGCATAGACCACATAGGAGTCCACGCCCTCTTCAAAGGCCAGCTTGTTCTTGCCGCCCAGGTCATAACGCTGCCAGTTGCGGGCACGGTCAGAGCCTTCGCCCCAGTATTCTTTGACATAGGTGCCGTTGACGTTGAGCTTGTTGGTGGGGGACTCGTCAAAGCGGGCAAAATAGCGGCCCAGCATCAGGAAATCGGCGCCCATGGCCAGCGCCAGCGTCATGTGATAATCATGAACGATGCCACCGTCGGAGCAGATGGGAATATAGACGCCGGTTTCCTTATAATATTCATCGCGGGCGGCAGCCACTTCGATGACCGCCGTTGCCTGGCCGCGGCCAATGCCCTTCTGCTCGCGGGTGATGCAGATCGAACCGCCGCCGATGCCGATCTTTACAAAGTCGGCGCCGGCCTCTGCCAGAAAGCGGAAGCCGTCACGATCGACCACGTTGCCCGCGCCCACCTTGACGCTGTCGCCGTATTTGTCGCGGATGAAATCGAGGGTCTTTTTCTGCCAGCAGGAATAGCCCTCGGACGAGTCGATGCACAGCACGTCGGCACCAGCCTCGACCAGCGCGGGGACGCGCTTTTCATAGTCCAGGGTGTTGATTCCTGCGCCTACCAGATAGCGCTTCTGACTGTCCAGCACCTCCTGGGGATTTTCCTTGTGCTGGGAATAGTCCTTGCGGAAGACCAGATGCTTCAGCCGGCCCTCGGCGTCGACAATGGGGAGAGAGTTGAGCTTGTGCTCCCAGATGATGTCGTTGCACTCCTTCAGCGAGGTACCGTCGGGGGCGGTGATCAGCCGCTCCAGCGGCGTCATGAACTCGCGCACGCGGGTCTCCGGCTCCATGCGGCTCACGCGATAGTCGCGGCTGGTGACAATGCCGCGCAGGCGGCCGTTGGCGCTGCCGTCGTCGGTGACGGCAATGGTGTTGTGTCCGTTGGTTTCCACCAGCTCCAACACGTCGGCCAGGGTGGCGTCCTCGGTCACGTTGGAGTCGGATACGACAAAGCCGGCCTTATAGTTTTTCACCCGGGCAACCATGGCAGCCTCGTTTTCGATGCTCTGGCTGCCGTAGATAAAACTCAGCCCGCCTTCCTTTGCCAATGCAATCGCAAGCGTGTCGTTGGAAACCGACTGCATGATGGCGCTGGTCAGCGGGATGTTCAGGGTGATGGGGCATTCTTCGCCTTTGCGGAATTTGACCAGGGGCGTTTTCAGGCTGACATTGGCAGGAATGCATTGCTCAGACGTATAGCCGGGAATGAGCAGAAACTCGCTGAAGGTGCGGGACGGCTCGGAATAGTAAATTGCCATGACGACTCCTCCTTATCTGGTGTGTCGGAATGATATTTTCCCCATTATATCCGCTTTTGCCCCGGGGCGCAATGGGCATAAGGCACATAAAACCGGGTTGTTTTCGCTGCATGTACAGGCAGGGAGAACAAGAGCAATTTGCGGTTGCAAATTGTTCTGCCGCGCGGTATGATGTTGGCAGGAATGGTGAGCAGCATGAACGAGATCGACTATCAGCTGCGCCGGTCATCCCGGCGCACCATCAGCATTGAAATCACCCCCGGCGGCGGCGTGCTGGTGCGCGCCCCCCAGCGAGCCTCCCGGGCCGACATCGAACGCATGCTGGCCCGGCATGCCGGCTGGATCGAGCAGAAGCGCCGCGAGCAGGCGCTGCGGCAGGCGGCATGGCCCGAGCCGGACGCGGCGCAGGAGCAGGCGCTCCGCGCCCGGGCCAGGGCGGAGATTCCGCCGCTGGTGGACTGTTGGGCCGCCCGGATGGGCGTTGCCGTGACCGGGGTGAAAATCACTTCGGCCCGCACACGCTTCGGCAGCTGCAGCGCCAAAAACGCACTGTGTTTTTCCTGGCGGCTGATGCAGCATCCGCCCGAGGCGGTGGAGGCAGTGGTGGTACACGAGCTGGCCCATGTGCGGCACAAAAATCACGGGTCCGCGTTTTATGCCGAGGTGGAGCGGTTTCTGCCCGACTACCGGCAGCGGATTCGCGGGCTGCGGATTCCGGAGGAAGAGAGCAAGACATGAAAAAGCACAATTGGATCAAGCTGACCCTGGCGGCCGGTGCGGCTGCGGGAACGGCAATGGGCATTGTTTCCCGCCTGCAGAAGCGGGAGCGGGAGGAAGAGCCGGCCGTCCCGGCCGGTCCGGGCTCGCTGATCACCGCGCAGGCCCGGGCGCAGCTGACAGAGCGGATTGGCTCCCGCCTGCCCCCGGAGGCCACGATGCTGGTGATGGCTGAGGACGGGGAGAGCTGGCCCGCTGCCTGGCTCCGTCCTGCCGGATGCTGTTTTCTTCCAATGCCGACGGCACGGCCTCGCCCCAGCGGGCGGCGTGGCCCGGGCAGATTATCCGCGCTGCCTGCGACCCGGAGCGTCTGTGGCTGG
>CACXCV010000242.1 GCA_902766215.1 Oscillospiraceae bacterium | reverse complement strand
CGTTCTCCTGCCAGGGAACAAACTCTGGCAGTGTGGCGCTGACCGCCAGACAGGAGCCGGTGGTTTCGCACACCGAACCGGGCAGCGTGATGCCCGCGCCGATGGTGTTGCAGGTCTGATCCAGTGCCCCCATGACGGCCAGCGTGCCTTCATGAAGCCCGGATTCCCGGCAGGCGGCGGGCAGCAGGCGGCCGGCAGGCGCGCCGCAGGGCAGCAATTCCGGGAGTCTGTCCGGCGAGAGCCCCACCTCTTTCAGCATTTCCGGCCACCATTGCCCGGTATGAATGTTTATCAGTGCCGAGGAGGCCCACAGATTGGGCTCGCCGACGAAGCGTCCGGTCAGCCGGTAGAGCAGCCAGTCCTCCAGCAGCAGGAAACGCTTGACCCGGGCAAACCGGGCAGGCTGATTTTCCCGCAGCCAGAGGATTTTGGCGGCCGGCCAGGTGGCCAGCATGTCGGCCTGGCCGGTGTTCTCATAGAGCGCCCGCCGCCCGAAAGCCTGCCGCAGCGCGTCTGCTTCACTGGCCGCGCGGTTGTCCAGCCAGACGATGGCGTTGCCCAGCGGCTCGCCCGCCTCGTCCAGACAGACAAGCGTTTCGCCCTGGCTGCTGATGGCCAGCGCTTCGATGTCCCGGGCGGTCACGCCGGATTTTTCCAGCAGTGAACGGGTCAGTTCACAGAAGTGATTCCAATATGCTTCCGCCGGGTATTCCACCCAGTCGGCCTGCGGGGTGAGCAGGGTATAGTCCAGCTGGTGCACAGCCACCAAAACGCCCTGTTCGTCATAGATCGCCCCCTTGAAGGAGGTGGTTCCGGCGTCCAGGCCCATCAGATAGCGGCTCATCGCACCACCTCAATGCCCATAAGGCCGCACAGCGCGGTCAGCGCGTCGGTGTAGTCGCCGTAGGCCAGCAGCACATGCTGGCTGGACACCTTCTGTGCGAATTCCTCTACCGTGCAGCTGTCCGGGAACACTTGCAGGCTGCACAGCTGCGGAACCGGATCGGTCCAGCCGTATTCCTGCCATGCCATGGGCTGGCGGGCTTCGGCGGTGTAGAGATGCATGTAATATTTGCCGCCGCGGTAGCTCAGGCGGGCGCAGGTAACATAGCCGTCCCGAACCTTGCTGACGTTGAGCAGCGAGGCGCTCAGGAGCCCGAAGGCGGTGGGCAGCATGGTTATCTCTCCCTTGGTGGCAGAGGCGGGAATGTAGTCGGGCGTGCCAATCAGCATGCTGTCCTCGAAGAACTCGTAATACTCCATGTAGTGAATGTTCTGTCCGCTCAGGTAGCTGAGCATCAGCTGGGTGGCGTTGCCCAGAACGTCGTTTTCCGGGGTGGTCATGACGCAGCACAGCTTCTCCAGCAGCATGAACACGATGGCCGGCGGATAGCCCAGCAGTTTCTTCATGCCATCCACGTCCACCAGAGTCACCGCGTCGTAGCCGCGCTCCCGGATTTTTTTAGCCAGCGCCAGCGCGTAGCGCGCCCCCTTCATCAGCACCTCCCGGTCGCAGGGAAGCTGATAGGTCCATTCGCGCTCCATCTCGCCCACCAGCTTTTCTACTTCATCTGCGTCCAGCTGCTCCATGTTCTGAAGCATTTCCAGCATTTCAAAGGTTTCCACCTCGATGCCCAGCTGTCCGCGCATGGAGTTGCCCTCGAACTGAGTGCCGTACAGCAGCATATCCCGATAGCCCATGGAGCCGATGCGGGAGTGGCGCAGGCGGGCGGCAGCGTTGGCGGCGCGCAGATAGCTGTCAATCTTTTTGAGCGGCGGCTTTTTTCCGATGACGGAGTAGACATAGCGGAATCGGTAGCCCATGGCCTCCAGAGCCGGGCGGATGGCGGTGGTTCCTGCCTGATCGGCGGTGGTGACCAGCCGCCCGTTTTCCATCCAGCCGCACATTCCCCACAGCACCATGGGCAGGTGGCGGAAGACGTCGGTCACGCGGATCACGGCGTGCGTGGGCACCCACCCGGCCACGCAGATGATCAGAGAGGAGAATTCCCGGCCGCGCAGACGGGCGATGGCGGCGTCCGCCGTCTCATAGGCGGGGTCGTCAATGACGATGCCGGCGTCGATCAGTTCGATGTCCAGCTCGGCAAGCTGCTGCACAGCCTCCCGGTGTTTGATTTCCAGGCGCTCATAGGGCGTATTCACTTCGCCGAAGCAGACCATGCCCACAACGGGCTTTACATATGTCACGATACATTCCTCCTGTTCTTTCTTCAGGGATCGCG
>CACXCV010000241.1 GCA_902766215.1 Oscillospiraceae bacterium | reverse complement strand
GGATTTAAACGGAATACGGGTTAAAACGGACTGATGACCCAGCTGCCGTTGATCTGCATGGCGGAAACCTCGTCCGCGGCAGTGCTCAGCGAGGGAAACACCTGGTTGCCCTCGCCTGTGGCAATGACCAGCGGGCTGCCCTGCACCACCTCGTATTCCTGCCAGCGCCAGATGAGGATCAGGTCGATGATATCGTCGGATTCGTAGTCGATCAGCGTGGCGGTGTCAGTACCGGAGAGCTGATACAGTGCATCCAGCCCGGCAAGGGCGCCGTCGTCATAGATCCGCACATCCTCCGCGGGGGCATAGCCGCCGCTCTGAAAGAGCGTGTCCAGTGCGTCGCGCCCGGAGACGGTCACACAGAATTCCTCGGGGTTATAGACCGGCACGCCGATGGGCTGCCCGTCGCGCAGATACACCGTCACGGTGCGGCCCAGCGCGTCCAGCCCGGAGTGAAAATCCATGGCATAGTGCCCATAGAGCTTGGTGGTGTTGGCGGCCAGCGGGTGGCCGGGATTTTCCAGGTCGGCATACTCGTTGGCGGTGATCACCTGCTGATACCGCACCACGCCAAAGCGCGCCTCCAGCACCGTGACGGGGTTGAGCAGGCCGTCTACCACGGGCACCGGCTTGCCGTCTTCATAGCTGGCGATGGCGCTGCAATTGAGCACATTGAGGATCAGCAGCGCGGCATAGTCACGGGTGATGGGCTTGCTGCGGCTGAGCTCATAGCCGTTGTAGATGTGCAGGCTGTCAGCCAGTGTGTCCAGCCGCGCCTCCCAGCCGGGGCCGGCATAGGACGTCAGGTCATAGCCGATGGCGCCCAGCAGCATCTTGACCAGCTCGCGGGCGGTAATGGCCTCGTTGGGGGCAAAGGAGCCGTCGCCCTGCCCGGCCAGAAAGCCGCGCTCGTAGCAAAAGGCGATATAATCTGCCGCCCAGCAGCGGCCCAGGTCGGAAAACGGGGCCTTGCCGGCAGGCTGCGGGTCAGAAGAGATGACCAGCGCGGCAATTTTGGCCACTTCGGCGCGGGTTAGCTTTCCTTCCGGGAAAAAGCGGCCGCCGTCGCCCTCCAGCAGACCCAGGTCGGTCAGCATGGACACGGCGTCAGGGTTGCGGATGCTGCTGCGGTCGGCATAGGGCAGCTCCAGCGCGCCCGCGGTGCCGCACACAGCCAGCAGCACGCATATACAGCTCAACAGAGCGACCAGACGTTTCAAAACAGGGGACTCCTTTCCGGGCAGAGGGTAGGGGAAATGACACCTCTATGATACCCCCTGCCGAAAGGATGGTCAATGCCCTGAAGCCTTTTGTCATGGAACTGTTACAGAGAAAATTTACCGCTTATGCCATCGAACGTGGGGCGAAACGGCACTTTTTGCCGCGGGCGCTCAGGCGGGCGGCGCAGCGGGAAAGCGCACCGAAGCCTTGAACAGGTCGCCGTCCACGGTGATGGTAAAGCTGCCGCCTTGCAGCTCGGTCAGGCTGCGGGCAATGGACAGGCCCAGGCCGCTGCCCTCGGTGGAGCGGGAGCTGTCGCCGCGGACAAAGCGCTCCATCAGCTCGTCGCTGGAGATGTTCAGCGGATAGCGCGAGATGTTGCGGAAGAGAATCTCCACCTCGCGGCCGCCATCGCCCACGCGGCTGCACGAGAGATAGACCCGCGTGCCCGGCATGGCGTATTTGCGGATGTTGGTCATCAGGTTGTCAAACACACGCCAGAGCAGCCGCCCGTCGGCGATGATCTCCAGCGGCTCGCCGGGCAGCACCAGCACCGGCTCCAGCTCCAGGCTGCGCAGCGTCTCCTCATATTCGCCTGCCGTCTGCGAGAGCATCACGCCGGCGTCCATGCGCTCGGGATGGGTGTCGATGTTGCCGGTGGCCGCCTTCGAGGCCTCGACCAGGTCCTCGGTCAGCTTGCGCAGGCGGGCGGACTGGTGCTGCAGCACCGCCAGATATTCCTTTGCCTCGGCGGAGGGCATCTCCTCGCGGGAGAGCAGATCAACATAGTTGACAATGGAGGTCAGCGGCGTTTTGATGTCGTGGGAGACGTTGGTAATCAGCTCGGTTTTCAGCCGCTCGCTGCGCAGCCGCTGCTCCACGGCGGACTGCAGGCCTGCGGTGATGTTGTTCAGGTCGGCGCCGTGCTGGCGGATGGGCCCGGACATATAGCGCAGGTCCACTTGGGTATGCAGGTTGCCCGCGGCAATCTCGCTGGCGGCGCGGCGCAGCTTGGCCAGCTGAATGGCCAGCAGCAGCACGACCGGCGTGAGCAGCAGCTGCGCAAGCAGCCATGGCTCCGGGCTGCCGTTGCCCGCCGCGATGAGGATCAGCTCGACCACGCACAGCAGGGTCCAGCCCAGCGCCGCCTGCCACACCAGCGGCAGGTGGACGGCCAGATAGCGCCCGGCGCGCCCGATGCTGCCGACGATCCGGGCCAGCAGGCGCCACACATGCCACAGCAGCATGCTGTGCCACAGACGGCCGGCCTTGATCCGCACGGCCAGGCTCAGCAGCGTGAGCAGGCACCAGAGCAGCGCCGGCACCGCCAGCGCCAGCGAAAACAGCACCATCCACAGCGAGCCGGACTCGCTCAGGCAGGCAAGCACCGCGCTCACGGCAAGAAAGTCCAGCGCCAGCAGCAGCTCCAGCGGCAGGCGGTCGAACCAGGTGGGGTGCAGGCTGCCGTCGGCCTGCCGCCCCGCGCCAAAGAAGAGGAACACCGTCAGCAGCAGGCCCAGCACCGCGCTCAGCCCCAGGATAACCGGTAGCACGCTGCGCCAGCGCAGCAGCAGATCCACCGCGTCCAGCTGATAATACAGCGAGTCGGCCGCCGTCAGCGGGTCGGGGATCCAGCAGGTCAGCGTGACCTCCTGGCGGGTATAGCACTCGGCATACACCTCCACGCCGTCGGAATAGTCGGTTTCCTCCACCGACCAGACCGACTCGTCCACGGGGTTGGCCGCCAGCCAGGCGGCCCGCTCGTCCTCCGAGTCGAAATAGCGCAGCCATTCGCCGCCGGGCGGCGTGGGAGTGGTTTCGCCGTCCGGATCCAGAACGGAGAAGCGCAGACCATAGCGGATGTGGTGGTTGACGCCCGAGCTGCGGACCTCATATTCCCGTTCCAGCTGGGCGAGATATTCGTCCGCCTGGGTATAGCTTGCAAAGCGCTGGCGGATGAACTGCGGGTCGCCCGTCGTGGCGGCATAGGTGTGGGTATAGGTATACTGGGCTTTGTCCGGCCGCCAGTTTTCGGCCAGAACCTGGCCCTCGCTGTCGGTCAGCGCAAAGGCAAAGTTGCTGCTGCTTCTGCTGGGGAAGGCGGCGTCGTCCTGATAGACGACATAGCTCCAGTAGATGTCCTCGCCGGTGCTCTGACAATAGCGGAGAAGCAGGTTGTCGCGGACGCCTGCGCCGCTGTCAAAATAGCTCCCGGTGACGGCCAGAAATGCCACGCCCAGCGCGCTGCAAACCAGCAGCAGCAGGTCGGCGG
>CACXCV010000240.1 GCA_902766215.1 Oscillospiraceae bacterium | reverse complement strand
TTCCTGCGGGCGCAGAAGATGCACCAGGCCGCCGCTCTGCTGCGCAGCACCGACCGCACCGTGCTGGACATCGCCGGGCAGTTCGGCTATGACAACGCCAGCAAGTTTGCCCGCGCCTTTCGGGACATCATCGGCGTGTCGCCCAACGCCTACCGCAGCGGCATCAACAGCGACAGCTGCGTTCCCGAGGCACGATGTCCATAAGCGCTGTTTTTGGAGCCGCATCCGCTCAATTTGGAGCAGATGCGGCTTTCTTCTCCGGCTATAATAGGCCCAGAAACAGACAGGAACCGGAGTTTGGTCTCCCCGTCAGTTAAAGTACCTTAATCAAAAGAAGGAGATGACCCGTGAGTATTGTCATCCTGGGCGGCAACGAGTGTATGGAGCACCGGTACAAGGCGCTGTGTCAAACCTATCGCTGCCAGGCAAAAGTCTTTACAAAGCCGGCCGGCAGCGTGAAAAGCCGCCTTGGCTCGCCGGATTTGATGATATTTTTTACCAATACCATTTCGCACAAACTGGTCTATGGCGCCATGAGCAAGCTGAAGGGGCAAAACACCATCATTGAGCGCTGCCATACCAGTTCTTTGTCCGCCCTGCGCGGCATACTGGAAAAATACGCCGGGCAGGCCAGCTGATATGTCAGAGGATTTGGTTGTCCGGCAGTGCGCCCCGACCCTGGCCGGCATTAAAACAGGCAGCCTCTTCCCCTGTCCCTGCGACAACCCGGCGGCGCTGCTGGAGCAGAGCCGTCAGTTCAACCGCCGGCTGCGGCCCAAGGGCCTGTGTCTGCTGCCCCTGCGCTGCACCCAGTCCTCCGCGCTGCTGTATCTCTACCGGCCGGCGGAGCTGCGGCGTGATCTGGACGGCCAGCTGGCCCGGCAGCTGCTGGCCCGGGCAGGCTATCCGCCCGCGCGCAGCGAGCGGTGCATTGCCGCGCTGATCCGCCGGCTGCGGCAAAACAAGGATTTTCCCCACGAAATCGGCCTGTTTCTCAGCTATCCGCCCGAGGATGTTCAGGGTTTTATCGAAAACCGGGCTGGAAACTATAAATGTGCCGGGCTGTGGAAGGTATACGGAGATGAGACGTATGCCCTGCAGCTTTTTGCAAAGTATAAAAAATGTACCGAAATCTACTGCAAGCGCCGGCAGGCAGGCCAGAGCATCGAGCAGCTTGCCGTTGCAGTTTGATCATACCACACAAAGACATACAACCAGTCAGAAAGGACGATGGATGATGAAAAAATCTGCTGTGATTTATTGGAGCGGCACCGGCAATACCGAAGCCATGGCAAACGCGGTCTGCGAAGGCATGAAATCCGCCGGGGCCGAGGCCGTGCTCCTCACGCCCGCTGAGGCAGACGCCTCGCTGATCAGCGGGCTGGACGCCATTGCCTTCGGCTGCCCGGCCATGGGCTCCGAGGTGCTGGAGGAGGACGAGTTCGAGCCGATGTTCAGCGCGGTCAAGCCCCTGCTGGCCGGCAAGCCGGTTGGCCTGTTCGGCTCCTATGGCTGGGGCGACGGCGAGTGGATGCGCTCGTGGGAGGACGACTGCCGCAGCGCCGGTATCAGCCTGCCCTGCCAGAGCGTGATCTGCTGCGACGCACCCGACGAAGCCGCGCTGGACGAGTGCCGCGCCCTGGGCAGCAGCCTGGTAAAGTGAGGCGCTGCGCATGGACACACAGGCTGCCCTGCGGCGGCTGAAAAGCCGCCTGCCGCTGCTGGCGCTGACAGTTGTCATCGTTGCAGGCTTTGCTTTGGGCAGAGCCTGCCTCTGACCGCGCGCACACAGCCATGATCCGGGCCTTTTGCCCGGTCGATCGGCCCTTTTTCCCGCTCTGCTCTTTTCCTTTCCATGCAAAAAGCCCCCGGCTTCTCTCCGAAGCCGGGGGCTTCTGATATCCACAAGTCAGGACTCCAGCATCCGGCGGAGGATCACCGCCAGCTGCACGCGGGTGGCGCCGCCCTGGGGGGCCAGCCTGCCGCCGTTCACGCCGCCGATCAGCCCTTTACCCACGCACCAGCGCATGGCCTGCTCGGCATAGCTGTGCAGCTGGTCCGCATCTGCAAAGTTCAGCGCTGCGCCAGTGCCGGCCACCTCGCCGCGATACTGCGCATAGCGATAGAGCATGGCCGCCAGCTGCTCGCGGGTAATGGGGTCGTCGGGGCCAAAGCGCCCGTCGTCATAACCGGTGACAATGTTGTGTTTCACTGCCCAGCGGATCGGATATTGATAGCTGTTGGCCGCCGTGTCCTCCACGTCGGAGAACGACAGTGCGTCCGTTACCTGCTCATAGCCGTCCAGCACCCACAGGACATAGGCCAGCTGCTTGCGCGTCAGCTGATCGTCGGGGCCAAATCTTGTCCCGGTCCTGCCCTACATCAGCCAGCGGGTGTGGACATAGCACACGTCGGAATAGAACCAGTCGTCCGGGCTGACGTCCGTATAGGGCAGCTGCACCGATGCACCGGCCCGCCAGCCGGCATACACCACGGCGCTGCCCTTGCGCAGCGTGATGGAATGCACCAGACTGGTCTGCCGCTTGTCCGCAAACCAGCCGGTAAAGGTATACCCCTCCCGCTTGGGCGTATAATGATCCAGGTCGATCGTCGTCCCCACCGTCTCGGTGAGATAGCCCAGATCTTCGCCGCCGTTGCCGTCCAGCGTCAGTACGCCAAACAGGGCCGAGCCGCCTTTCTCCGGATACAGTATCTGGGGGCCGGGCGCAAACGGACGCTCCCAGAGCGGCTGCGTGCCGGCCGCCGCCTCTGTCTGCTCCTCTTCGCCGCCAGGCTGATCCTCCGTCCCGGCGGCAGGCTGTGACGGCTCAGCCGGTTCCGGCGTCTCCGGCTCTGTGCCAGTTTCAGCCGCCGCCGGCTCTTCTGATGCAGAAGCCGTGGCCGGCTCCACCAGCCGGTGGAGAATGGCCGCCAGCTGCGCACGGTTGGCCCCGCCCTGCGGGTCCAGCCTGCCGCCGTTCACGCCGCCGATCAGCCCCTTCATCACGCACCAGTGCATGGCCTC
>CACXCV010000239.1 GCA_902766215.1 Oscillospiraceae bacterium | reverse complement strand
CTGGCCGAGCGCACGGTGGGCGGGCAGGCGCGGCAATATTACCAGCTGGAGCCGCAGCGCAGCCACAGCTCCACGGTGCTGGTGCCGGTGGAAAACGCCGCCCTGCTGGATAAAATGCGGCCGGTGATGACGGCGGTCCAGTGCCGCGCCCTGCTGCGCGCCCTGCCTGAGGCGCTGCTGGAGTGGTGCGAGGACGAGCAGCAGCGCCGGGCGCACTACCGGCAGGTGTTCGGCGGCGGCGACGCCTTTGCCCTGGCGCGGTTGGCGCGCAGCCTGTACCGCCAGCGGCAGGCGCTCACAGCCCGGGGCCGCCGCCTGCGCCAGGCGGATGAGGCGGCCTGGCGTGACGCCGAGCGCCTGCTGGGCGAGGAGCTGTCGTTTGTGCTGGGGCAGGAGCCGGACGAGATGATCCGGCTCCTGCGCGCCGGCGCATAACATAAGTACATGAAACAGACGGCGCGGCCGCTGCAAAGCCTGCAGCGGCCGCGCTGATTGCCGTGATGGACGGCGCGTCCCGCGCCGGTGGGTCAGAGCACGTCGATGGCGGCCTCGGCCGGGGGCAGACCCTCGGCCTCCACCCGCAGCACGGCGCTGCCGGGCACGGCGCCCGAGCGGAGGACGGCCTGCCAGCAGCTGTTGAACGAGGTAAAGCGGCCGGCGGTATAGTTCTCCTCGGTGGCGGGGCGGGCAGAGCCGAAGGCCAGCAGCGTGGCTGCACCGGACACGTCGGCCCGGGCCGGCAGATCGACCCCGGGCACGCGGCGGCCGCAGGCGTCCACTACTTCGACCGTGGCATAGGCCAGCGACTGCTCGCCGGCGGCAAACGTCCCCGGCTCAAAGGTGATCCGCAGTGCGGCGGGCGCGCCGGCGGTGACGAGGCGCTGGCGGCTGACCTCCTGCCCGTTCGTCAGGCTGACGGCCTCCAGCGTGCCGGGGGCATAGGGCAGGGTAAAGTGCGCGGTGTACCGCGCGGCCTTGCCGGCGGGGGCACGGCCGCAGAGCGTGCCGTTGCAGTAGAGCGCCACCTCGTCGGCGGCGGAATAGACTGCCACGCGCAGCGGCTCCCCCTCGCAGCCGGGCCAGGTCCAGTGGCTGTATACCTGCGGCCAGCCCCAGCCGCTGATTACCTCTTCCTTGCCGTTGCCGGCGGGGTCGTGGACGGCGATAAAGGTTTCGTCGCTGCCCCAGACGATGCGGCGATAGGCCAGCTGGGGGCGCGGATAGCCGCAGATGTCAAAGTCGGCGTCATAGGCCAGGCGCCAGGGATAGGCGCTGAAGTGCGCAAAAGCGGGATTTCCATTGTCGCTGCCCGGCTCGCGGAAAAACGTCTTGCCGATACCGGCCTCGCCGATGTAGTCAAAGCTGGTCCAGGTAAAGTCGCCCAGCACATAGTCGTGCTGCATGACCCGGTCCCAGATCACGTCGATCTGCATCGGATAGCTCTCGGTGCCGCAGATGACCCGTTGGGGGAACTGCGCTCCGTCGGCAGCGTAGCGCTCGTCGAGGTAGTTGTACCCCGCCACGTCCAGCGGCGCGGCAAAGGGTTCGGTCAGGGCGGCGTAGTGCAAGTCGTCAAAGTCGGCCCCGCCGTTCTGCTCGATCAGCCGGGTTTTCAGCGAATGGAGGCGCTGTTCGGTCATTTCGTCGTCCAGCCCGTTCCAGAACGAGCACAAGGCGTTGGTCACCGGGCGGGTGGGGTCAATGGCGCGCATGTGCTCGGCCAGCTGCTGCGCCAGCTCATAGCCGCCGCTCAGGCCCGCGCGCTCGCCGATTTCGTTGCCCGTGGACCAGAGCACCACACAGGGGTGGTTGCGGTCGCGGCGCATAAAGGCCTCCATGTCCGCACGCCAGTCGGAGTCGAAATAGAGGTGGTAGTCATTGGCGGATTTGCCCATGCGCCACATGTCAAAGGCTTCGTCCAGCACCAGCAGGCCCAGCCGGTCGCAGGCGTCCAGCATGTGGGTCGAGGGCGGGTTGTGGGCGGTGCGGATGGCGTTATAGCCGTTGTCCTTGTGCAGCTTCATTTTGCGGTATTCGCTGTCGGCAAACGCGGCGGCGCCCACAATGCCGTTGTCGTGGTGGACGCAGCCGCCCTTGAGCTTCAGGCTGCGGCCGTTAAGCCAGAAGCCCGTGCGGTCCACCCGCAGGGTGCGGATGCCGAAGCTGGTTGCCGCTTCATCGCCGCCGCAGACGGCGCGGACAGTGCACAGGCGGGGATTGTCCACGTCCCAGAGGGGCGCATCGGGCACCGACAGCGGCACCCGCGCCGTGGCTTGCTCCCCGGCGGGGATGTGCAGCATGACAAAGCCCTCGGCCAGGCGGCGGCCCTCGCCGTCCTCCAGCGTGGCGGTTACGCGCTGATCCGCGTCCCGGCCGCTCTGGTTGACCACGGTGACCTCGGCCGTCACCCGGGCGCAGTCATTTTCCAGTGTGTCGGTGTGGGCAAAGATGCCCCAGGGCGCAATGTGAACCGGCGGCCCCACCAGCAGCGAAACGGGCCGGTAGATGCCGGTGCCGGTATACCAGCGGGAGTTGGGCTGGGCGGTGTTGTTGGCGGTTACTTCCAGCCGGTTGGGACGGTGAAAGTACAGATAGGGCGTCAGATCCACGGCGAAGGGCGTGTAGCCATAGTGGTGGCAGGCCAGCCAGTGCCCGTTGAGACAGACGTCTGTGGTGCCGTAGACGCCGTCGAAGGCGACCATCACCCGCTGACCCTGCCAGCTGGCGGGCGCATCGAACAGGCGGGTGTAGATGGCCATGCCGCCGGGATAATAGCCGGAGGCGCGCCCGGCAGGGGCGTCGGGCCGAACGTCGGAAGCGATGGCCGCGTCGTGCGGCAGGGTAACGTCGCGGCCGGCAGCGCCGGGGTACAGCGGCCGGTCTGTAAAGGTCCAGCCAGTGTTCCAAGATTGTGCTCGCATGGAATGATTCCTCCTGTTTGGTCAGTTTCTTAATAGATTCAGGCAAAAATGCCGGGATAATGGGTTTATTGAATTACGCCGACGAAGACAAGAATGTCCAGCACGATGCCGGCGACGCAGTACAGCTCCAGCAGCGCGCCCAGCAGGCCGAAGATCCAGCCGATGATCCAGATGTGCGCCAGCAGGCGGATCAGCCAGCCGACCACGGTGCAGGCGATCAGAAACACGACCAGCTGCACCACGAACGCCCCCACGTTGCCCCGCTCGATCTGAAAGGACATGGGCCAGTATTTTTTCAGAATGGACATGGTCATTCCTCCTTTCCGGTTGGCCTGAACCATTCTTCTATGATTATACAGCAGCGGGGGCGGCGCCGCAATGGGCTTTCGGCTTTTTTTGGACTTTCTTAAACAATCGCCGGGGCTTGTGGCCCATGACCCGCTGTGCTATAATGAACAGGTATCACCATTTGGGAGGCCAGGCATATGGGCAACTTCAAGCTTGTTTCCGACTATCGTCCCTCCGGCGACCAGCCGCAGGCCATCGACATGCTCACCCGCGGCATCGAGCTGGGGCTGAACGAGCAGACGCTGCTGGGCGTGACCGGCAGCGGCAAGACCTTTACCATGGCCTCGGTCATCGAGCGGGTCAACCGCCCCACGCTGGTGCTGGCCCACAACAAGACGCTGGCCGCCCAGCTGTGCTCGGAGTTCAAGGAGTTTTTCCCCGAAAACGCGGTGGAATACTTCGTGTCCTATTATGACTATTACCAGCCGGAGGCGTATATCGCCCACACCGACACCTATATTGAAAAGGACAGCGCCATCAACGACGAGATCGAGCGCCTGCGCCACAGCGCCACCTCCGCCCTGTTCGAGCGGCGGGACGTGATTGTCGTTTCGTCGGTCAGCTGCATCTATGGCCTGGGCGACCCCATCGACTATTCCAGCATGGTCATCAGCCTGCGCGCCGGACAGCAGCGCGAGCTGCACACCCTGCTGCAAAAGCTGGTGGACATCCGCTATGAGCGCAACGACGTCAATTTTACCCGCAACACCTTCCGCGTGCGGGGCGACACGGTGGAGATCTTCCCGGTGTATTCGCAGAACACGGCCATCCGGGTTGAATTCTTCGGCGACGAGATCGACCGCATCAGCGAGATCAACCCTCTCACCGGGCAGATGCAGCGGGTGCTGTCGCATGTGGCGATCTACCCCGCCTCGCACTATGTCACCTCCCGCGAGAAGATGGAACGGGCCATTGTGGAGATCCGCCGCGAGTGCGACGAGCGGGTGGCCTGGTTCCGTGCACACGACAAGCTGCTGGAGGCCCAGCGCATTGCCCAGCGCACCAACTATGACATTGAGATGATGACCGAAATCGGCTTCTGCACCGGCATCGAGAACTATTCCCGTGTGATTGCCGGCCGTGCGCCGGGCAGCGCGCCCATGACGCTGCTGGACTATTTCCCCAAGGACTATCTGATGTTCATCGACGAGAGCCACGTGACCCTGCCCCAGGTGCGCGCCATGTACAACGGCGACCGCGCCCGCAAGGAGAGCCTGGTGGAATACGGCTTCCGCCTGCCCTCGGCCTATGACAACCGGCCGCTCACCTTCCCGGAGTTTGAGCAGCGGGTCAACCAGGTGGTCTATGTCTCGGCCACGCCCGGGGAATATGAGCGCAGCCGCTCCGGCCAGATTGCCCAGCAGGTAATCCGGCCCACGGGTCTGCTGGACCCGGAGGTGCTGGTGCGCCCTGTCGAGGGGCAGCTCGACGACCTGATCGCCGAGTGTAACGCCCTGGCTGCCAGGGATCAGCGGTTGCTGGTGACCACGCTGACCAAAAAGATGGCCGAGGACCTGACGGCCTATCTCCAGCAGGCCGGTATCCGCGTGCGGTACATGCACTCGGACATCGGGGCCATGGAGCGCATGGAGATCATCCGCGACCTGCGGCTGCAGAAGTTTGACGTGCTGGTGGGCATCAACCTGCTGCGCGAGGGCCTTGACCTGCCCGAGGTGGCGCTGGTGGCCATCCTCGATGCGGACAAGGAGGGCTTCCTCCGCTCGGAAACCTCGCTGATCCAGACCATCGGCCGTGCCGCCCGCAACGCCGAGGGCCGCGTGATTCTCTATGCCGACACCATCACGCCCTCGATGCGCGCGGCCATGGACGAGACCGAGCGCCGCCGCGAGATTCAGCAGCGCTATAACCGTGAGCACGGCATTGTACCCAAGACCATTGTCAAGTCGGTGCGCGAGCTGCTGGAGATCAGCCAGGACGCCTCGGAGAGCTATCGCAGGGACGGCGTGAAGATGACCGCCTCCGAGCGGAAGAAGGAGATCGAGCGGCTGGAAAAGCAGATGCGCGAGGCCGCCCGCATGATGGAATACGAATATGCCGCCGCCCTGCGCGACCAGATCATCGAGCTGCGCGGCATCGACGAGGGCAGGCAGCCTGCGGCCCGGCCCGCCAGGCCCAAATCCAACCCCCGGCGGCACCGGTCCTGAGCGCGGCGTGAAAAGAGAAAAAAAGGGGGGTGCACGCCATGGCCTTTGACGCCCGGCTGGCCATGCTCAAGCAATATTTCGGCTATGACCGCTTTCTGGGCGGGCAGGAGCAGGCGGTGGACACGCTGCTGGCTGGCCGCGACCTGCTGGCCGTGATGCCCACCGGCGCGGGCAAGAGCATCTGCTTTCAGCTGCCTGCGCTGTGCCTGCCGGGGACTACGCTGGTGGTCTCGCCGCTGATTTCGCTGATGGCCGACCAGGTGATGGCGCTCAGGCAGGCGGGCGTCTCGGCGGCGTATCTCAACCGCTCGCTTACCGAGCGGCAGTATGCCCTGGCGCTGCAGTATGCCCGCATGGGCCGCTATAAGCTGATCTATGTCGCCCCTGAGCGGCTGCAGACGCCCGGCTTTCTCAGCTTTGCCCGGCAGGCGGACATCTCGCTGCTGGCTGTGGACGAGGCCCACTGCGTCAGCCAGTGGGGGCATGACTTCCGCCCCAGCTACCTGGAGATCCCCGCCTTTTTAAGCCAGCTGTCCCACCGGCCGCCGGTGGGCGCCTTCACCGCCACGGCCACGCCCGCCGTGCGCGAGGACATCATCCGCCAGCTGGACCTGCGCCAGCCAGAGCGCATTGTCACCGGATTTGACCGGCCGGGGCTGCGCTTTGTGGTGCAGCGCCCGGCGGACAAGATGCAGGCCCTGCGGCAGATCATTGCCGCCCGCCGGGACGAGAGCGGCATTGTCTACTGCGCCACGCGCAAGACCGTGGAGGAGGTCTGTCTCCAGCTGCAGCAGGCGGGGATCGACGCCACGCGCTATCACGCGGGACTGAGCCAGGAGGAGCGGCAGCAGAACCAGCAGGACTTTCTCTATGACCGCTGCCGTGTCTGCGTGGCCACCAACGCCTTTGGCATGGGCATTGACAAGTCCAACGTGCGTTATGTGGTGCACTACAACATGCCGCTGAACCTGGAGGGCTATTATCAGGAGGCGGGGCGCGCCGGCCGCGATGGAGCCGCGGCCGAGTGCATCCTGCTCTATGCCAAGTCGGACGTGCGCCTGGCGCAGTTTATGCTGGACAACCGAAGCTTTCCCGACGCGCTGGACGAAGAGGCACGCGAGGCCCTGCGCCAGCGCGACGCCGGGCGGCTGGAGCAGATGATCTTTTACAGCACCACCCACAGCTGCCTGCGGCAGTTTCTGCTGCGCTATTTCGGCCAGCCGTCGGGCAGCTTCTGCGGCAATTGCAGCAGCTGCCTGGCCCTGCAGGCCGCGCGGGCGCCGCAGCCTGCGCCCCCTGTACCGCCTGCGGCCCGCGCCGGAACCCGCGGGGCTGACGGCGACCTCTATCAGCGCCTGCGGGCGCTGCGTGTCCGGATTGCCAGGCGGGAGGGGCTGCCGCCGTTTCTGGTGTTTTCCGACAGAACGCTGCAGGAGATGGCGCGTCTGCGCCCCCGGAGCGAGACGGCCATGCTGGCTGTTACCGGTGTGGGCAAGCGCAAGCTGGAGCAGTATGGCACAGAATTCCTGGACGAGATCCGGCGCTACAGCCGAAAATAACGCAGAACCCGGCCCTGCGCCGCCCAACGGGCGGCGCAGGGCCGGAAGCTTATGCTATTGCTTTTTTTTCTGCGAGATCGGGGCTTCTGCGGCAGCCGGTGCGGTCTCAGCCGCCTTTTTTGCCGCGGTGCGGCGGGGCCGGGGCATGCGGAAGATCACGCTTTCATACGGCCGCAGGCAGAAGTCCAGGTGCGCCGGCCGGCCGTCGCACAGGCCGCGCACGGCCTTTACGCTCCACGCCTGCTCGTCCGGGTAGGTGGTGAACAGGCGGCGGTACACCCCGGCCTTCGGCACGCCGGTGACATAGTCGCGCCACTCCACGGGGGTAAAGTTGCAGATGAACACCAGCGTGTCGCCCTCGCCGCCGCGCGGCTGGCGGATAAAGCTGAAGCAGCTGCGCGCCGCGTCCATCCCGTTGAGCCACTCGAAGGTGCCGGGGCGGTCGTCCCACAGGGCCGGCTCGGCGCGGTAGAGCCGCAGCAGCCGCCGCACGGCCAGCATCACGTCG
>CACXCV010000238.1 GCA_902766215.1 Oscillospiraceae bacterium | reverse complement strand
TCAGTTTCAAAAGTTTCAAACACAAGCCGCCCCGGACTCCATCGTCCGGGGCGGCTTGTGTTATTCCGTTTGCGCATGGCGGTCAGTCCGCTTGCAGCGTTCTCGTGCAGAGCGTCGATCCGTCCATATCTTTCCAGGTGAATGTTCCATCTTCCAGCATCAAATACTGATTGGCACTCCCGTCCTTCGGGATCGACACGGAGCCAGGGTTTGCGTACCACCAGCCCTCCGCCTGGCGTTCCAGCTCAGGAACATGAAAATGTCCGCAAAGCAGAACCTCACCAGCCCGAACAGGCAGGGGCGTCTGGCGATTGTACAAATGCCCGTGGGTAAAAAGCACCGTCAGTGCGCCATCGGCTATCACACCATAGTCCGCCATGATCGGGAACGGCAGCACCATCTGGTCCACTTCCGCATCGCAGTTGCCGCGCACACACAGCGGAGCCGGCTGAATCTGGCTCAGCAGCGCAATCACCTGCTGGGGATCATATTCCTGCGGCAATGCATTGCGTGGGCCGTGATACAGCAGGTCGCCCAGCAGTATAACGCGGTCAGGCCGCTCTTCTTTCCACCGAGCAACCAGGCGCTTGGTCCAGTACGCTGAACCATGGATATCCGATGCGATCATCCACTTCATAGTTTTCCTCCAAAATTCGCCGTTGTTACCGGCTCAGATTTTGGATTCTATCATAGCATATGCCCGGCGCTGATGCAAGCAAGTCTCCTCCCCTTTGCCTGCTTACGGCAGCAACCCTTCAAGGCATTCGACCATCGTCTCCGGCATAACCGCGTGCTCAGACAGTGAGCGTACAATTCTCACAATCTCTCCGCGCAGCATGGTAATGCCCGGGATTCGTCGGCTGACCGGAGGAGCCCCCTCCGCATCTTTTTCAATCCGGGCTCCGTACATTTCGCAAACCGGACAACCTCTGTCATCCATCAGCAGCTCGGAGACCAGATAGTAGGACAAATGCAGGGGCATACCATTTTCTTTGGGCACGGTGTTTTCCGCAATCAGCAATTCTTTCATTGATTATCCCTCCCGTATTCAATATTTTTTTACCGATATTTCCCCCACCGATATTAAACACATTTTTCCGTTAAGTTTCAAGTTAAATCGTTCCCGCTTTTTCGACACATTTCGCGCGTCATGCAGAGATTTCCCCTTTTTCTTTGCATTACCGCTTGCCCATTTTGTCCGTTCATGGTATTGTCTTTGCATGAGGTGAGGCATGTGAAACGACGCGCATACATACAGAATTTTCTCCATATGTCGCAAAATGCGGCACTTGTGCTGCGAATTGGTTGGGCCACGTGCTGCTACTTTCTTTTCTGTGCGTTGATTTTGCTTTTGCGCGGACAGCCATATTCGCTGGAAACTTATCATCTTTTTCTTCGCGCTGCATGGTTTCAGCGCGCAACCTTAACAGTTTATTTATGTGCCGGTTTTCTGGCATGCTTTCTGGAAGAGCAATCGCTAAAGCATTAAAAGCACAGCAGACCCACCCGCCTAACTCGGCAGTGGGTCTGCTGATCTCTTTTTATCAAGTTATCCAGCCATCCTGCCGTGCTGCGTCACACAGGCTGATGAGGCTGCTCCGAAATTTCGTCCTGCACCGGCAGCCGCTCCAGATTTAAAAAATCCGTTTCCGGGTCAATCTCGCGCCGGCGCAGCCCGCGGGAAACCAGATCGGAAATCAGAGAATAAATAACTGCAAAAGCCGGAACCCCAATGATCATGCCAACCATACCAAACAGGTTGCCAAAAAGCAAAATCGACACAACAACCCAGAAGCCAGACAGTCCCGTGGCACTGCCAAGGATATGCGGCCCAAGAATATTGCCGTCGAACTGCTGCAAAGCAAAAATAAACAGCACAAAATACAGGCACTGCATTGGGCTGACCAGCAAGATCAAAAACGCACTTGGTACCGCGCCTATGTACGGGCCAAAAAACGGAATCACATTCGTCACGCCGACAATGACGCTGACCAGCAGCGCATAAGGCATATTGAAAACCGTCATGCCAATAAAACACAATATACCGATAATCAGCGAGTCAATAATTTTTCCCGTCAGGAACCCTCCAAAGATCCGGTGCGCCTGACGCGCTACATCCATCAAGCGGTTTGCCCCGTGGGCGGGGAGCACCGCGCAGACGATTTTTTTGGTCTGAGCCAGGAACGTATCTTTGCTGATGAGCACATACACTGAGACAATCACGCCGATGAGCAGATTGACCATGCCATAAACTATACCAACCATCGAGGCCGTCAGTGACAACAGGTACTGCTGCGCATTGGGAAGCAGGTCGCCGTAGAGCCACTTTTCCAGGTAGTCCAGTCCATTGGACACCGCCTGTTCCAGCGCAGGCCGGTCAGCCAGCAGGCCGGTAACCCACTCGACCACCTTGTCATAGTTGCTTGGCAGATCCTCTACCAGCTTTGCCACCGAGCCAGTCAGTTCCGGCAAAATCATGGCAATAACTGCGTAAACCACCAGCAGCGCAACACCCAGCGCGAAAACGATCCCGCCGCCCCGCGACAGCCTGCGGATCAGCTTGGGCCGGCATTTTGTATGCTGCAGCGCACGGCGCAAAAGCCGCTCGGCAGTGTTCATCAGCGGACAGAGCAGATAGCCAAAGGCCAGGCCATACAGCACCGGCGTCAGGACGGACAGCAACTTTCCCAAATAGTCGAACACTGTCTGCAGATTTGCCAGGATCAGATAGGTGGCAATGCACACCAGCAGCACGCAGGCGGCGGTAACGCCCCAGTTAAAGTAGATATTATCCGTCTTGCGTTTCATGATTGCCTCCTTGCGCATTTTCATCGCTGTCTGTTTCCTGCGGATCCGGAATTGGGATAAACTGGCGTGCAAACTTCCCTTTCCCTCTCTTTTTGACATAGAAAAAGCCAATGGTGCTGAACACGACCGCGCCAACAAAATTAACCGCCAGATCCTTCATGGTGTCCAGCAGCCCTATGTCCAGATAGCCCGCAATTACAACGTGCTGGCCGTTCGCCGTTTCGATGGTCGTCTGGACAATGTCGCGCACCTGAATGGCTTTGTTCCCATAGGTCGGGTCAAGCATTACCGAGGCGAAACCGCTGACAATTGTATCCTTCTGCATATCCGTGTGCAGCAGCAAGTCCGCGCTGACCTCGAAAAACTCCCACAGCACACCGATGGTCATGGAAAAGCAAAATGCAACCACCGCCAGATACAGTGGGGAAAGTGCAAAGCGAAAGCGCTTGTTTTCATTAAGCACATCCACCAGGCAAAACCCAAAGGCAGCAAACATGAACCCATTCACCGTATGCAGCGCTGTGTCCCAAAACGGGAAGCGAACATAATAGCACTCGATCTCGCCCAGAATCTCTGCGCAGAAAACAAAGCAAAACACAAGGATTTCCAACGTGGTTGGCAGGTCGATGTGCAGGCTGCGCTCCACAATCGGCGGGATCAGCAGCAGCATCAGCGTCAGCACACAGACAAACACACTTTCCCACTGTCCGATAGCCGCGCTGCGGACCAGCACGGCAACAACCAGCGTACGCAGGGTAATGAACACGGCAAACGCCTTTTTATCGCGATGAATATGCTGCACCAGCGTCTTTAAAACACCCTTTTTCCCCAAGCCGTTTTCCCCTTTCTTCTGCTCAAAAGCGGACTGAATTCATTTGTATTATGTCACAGCCATCTCCCAAAGTCAATTGCGGCGCAGCTCCTTTTCCAGTAAATTCTGCTGCAAAGCAGCTGTAAACCAAATCCACATAAACCATGCGGTTTCCCGCCTGATTCTTGTAGGATATTCTACTTGTTGGTCATCTTTTAAGATGCTATGATGTACAGGCTCTCAATAGAAAAGTAAAATTGGAAGAGATGATTTTATGTCCACCTTGCTTTCGCTCTCCCTTGCGCTGTTTGCCGGCCTGATGATGACCCGTGTCATCAAGCGGTTTAAGCTGCCGGATGTTACGGCATACCTGATCGCCGGCGTGCTGGTCGGCCCATATTTTCTCGGCCGCCTGCAGATTCCGGGGCTTGGCTTTGGCTCGTTCGAGCATGTAGAACGGCTGGGTCTGATTTCTGACGCTGCGCTGGGCTTTATCGCCTTTGCCATCGGCAACGAATTCCGCATGTCACAGCTGCGGCAAACCGGCAAGCAGGCCACAATCGTCGGCATTGTCCAGGGCATCGTCGCCATGGCGTTTGTCGATATCGCACTGATCGGCCTACACTACATCATTCCCGACAAGCTGTCGCTGCCCGCCGCCATCACGCTGGGTTCCATTGCCACGGCTACCGCCCCGGCCGCCACGCTGATGGTTGTGCGTCAGTTCAAAGCCAAGGGCAAGCTGACCGATATTCTGCTGCCGGTGGTTGCACTGGATGACGCCGTCGGACTGGCAACCTTCTCCGCCTCGTTCGGCATCGCCATGGCCATGATCAGCGGAAAGGTCGATCTGGCCTCGGTTATCCTCACGCCGATCATCGAAATCGTCGCATCGCTGGCGCTGGGCGCCCTGATGGGTTGGGTGCTGACCCTGCTCGAGCGCATGTTCCACTCCAACTCCAACCGACTGAGCCTGATCATCTGCTTTGTTCTGCTGACGGTTGCTCTGAGCAAGCTGGAATTCCAGATCGGCAGCGTAACGCTGGGCTTCTCCTCTCTGCTGGTCTGCATGATGTTGGGCACCATTTTCTGCAACCTCTGCCCGCTTTCGTCTGACCTGATGGATCGGGCCGACCGCTGGACCTCCCCGCTGTATGCATTGTTTTTTGTCCTCTCCGGCGCCGAACTGGAGCTGGGCGTGTTCTCTGACCTGGCAATTGTCGGCATTGGTGCCGTATATATTCTCTCCCGTTCGCTGGGCAAAATTGTCGGTGCATGGGGCAGCACCAAGGCAACGCATTGCCCGCCGCAGGTACAGAAATACCTGGGCATTACACTGCTGCCGCAAGCCGGCGTGGCACTGGGCATGTGCGTCACCGCTGCTGAACTGGGCGCCGATGGGCAGCTGGTGCGCAACATCGTGCTCTTCTCCGTGCTGATTTATGAGCTGGTCGGCCCGATGCTGACCAAATGGGCGCTCACAAAAGCCGGCGATATTCAGCCCATTCCGCCCGAAGTGCAGAACCGCCGCGCCGCACAGCTGGAGCAGCTGCAGAAGCCCGCGAAACCCACCGGGATCAAATAACATAACGTATGATTTTCTTCAAATCGGTCAATGCTCACCCTGAGGTGACTGCATTGTCCGATTTGTTGATTCTCGGCGGCGGAGTGGCCGGGCTAACCGCCGCACTGTACGGCGCCCGAGCAGGACTGTCTGTATCTGTTCTGGAGGGTATGCAGCCCGGTGGCCAAATTACCATGGCCGCCACAGTGGATAACTATCCCGCCTGTCCCGCCATTACCGGCTGGGAGTTAGCCCAACGGCTGCAGGCGCAGGCGCGTGAAGCCGGCGCCGTGCTGACAGCCGAACAGGCACGCTCGACAAATCTTGCCCAGCGCGCAGCTGAAACAGCCTCTGGCCGCTACAGCGGCCGCGCCATGATCCTCGCCACCGGCGCGCGGCGAAAAAAGCTGGGGATTCCGGGCGAAGAGACTTTGGCCGGGCACGGAGTGAGCTGGTGCGCCGTCTGTGACGGCGCGTTCTATCGCGGTCAGGACGCGGCCG
>CACXCV010000237.1 GCA_902766215.1 Oscillospiraceae bacterium | reverse complement strand
TTGATGATCCGCACGCCGTCCTTCATGCCGTCAATCAATTTGGCATTGATGGTGTGCTTTGTCTCGGGGGTGTAGGGGACGTGAATCGAGATATAGTCGCACTCGGCGCACAGGGCCTCGATGCTCTTGACCACTTTTACCGCCCGGCTGAGCCGCAGCGCACTGCTGACGGACAGATAGGGGTCATAGCCCACCACGTCCATGTGCAGGGCGTAGCCGGCGTTGGCCACCATGCCGCCGATTGCGCCCAAGCCGATCACGCCCAGGGTCTTGTTGCGGATTTCCGGCCCGGCAAAGGCGCTTTTTCCCTTTTCCACGGCCTTGGCCACGTCATCCTTTCCCTCGGCCGCCACGGCGCGTACCCAGGCATTGCCGCCGGTCAGGTCGCGCGAGGCCATCAGCAGCGCCGCCACAGCCAGCTCCTTCACGGCGTTGGCGTTGGCGCCCGGTGTGTTGAAGACCACAATCCCTTCCTCTGCGCAGCGGTCGATGGGGATGTTGTTGGTGCCTGCGCCCGCGCGGGCAATGGCCAGCAGCCGGTCGCCGAAGACCATGTCGTGCATGGCGGCGCTGCGCACCAGAATGCCGTCGGGATTGGCCGCCTCGCTGTCCACGGCAAAGCCGTCCGGCAGGCGGTTCAGACCCACCTGGGCAATTCTGTTCAGGGGTTTAATCGTATACATGGCGGCTCCTTTCTCAGTTGGCGCGGTCAAACGCTTCGATGAACGCGGCCAATGTTTCAATGCCCTCCATGGGCATGGCGTTATAGATGCTGGCACGCATACCGCCCACATTGCGATGCCCTTTGAGGTTGCTCATGCCTGCGGCGGTAGCTTCCTTGACAAATTTGGCGTCCAGCTCCGGGCTGGCGGTGCGGAAGGTGACGTTCATATCCGAGCGGCTGCCCTTCTGTGCGGCAGCGGTAAAGAGGCGGCTGTTGTCAATGACGTCATAGAGCATCTGCGCCTTCTTGTGCTTGATTCGCTCCATGCCGGCCACGCCGCCCTGGGTCTCCAGCCAGTCGAGTACCAGACCCAGCATATAGATGCACCAGCAGGGCGGGGTGTTGTACATCGAGTCCTTGGCGATCATGGTCTGATAGTTCATCATCAGCGGGGTATAGGGCAGCTCGTGCCCGGCCAGATCCTCGCGCATGATGACCACGGTCAGACCGGCCGGGGCCATGTTTTTCTGCGCGCCGGCGAAAATGACGCCGTATTTGCTCACGTCGATGGGCCGCGAGAGGATGTCCGAGGACATGTCGCACACCAGCGGCACCTTGCCCGTTTCGGGTACATAGCTCCATTCGGTGCCATAGATGGTGTTGTTGGCGCAGTAGTAGAAATAGCTTGCCTCGGGGTCCAGCTGCAGCTGCTCCTGGGTGGGGATATAGCTGTGGTTCTGGTCGGCGGAGGAGGCGGCGATGTGGATCTGGCCGTATTTCTGCGCCTCTTTGCAGGCCAGGTTGGCAAAGTTGCCGGTCACGGCGTAGTCCGCTTTGCCGGTGGCGCTGATCAGGTTCAGCGGCACCATGGAAAACTGGCTGGACGCGCCGCCCTGCAGAAACAGAATCGCATAGCCCTCCGGCACGTTCAGCGCCTTGCGGAGCTTGGCTTTGGTGTCCTGGAAAATCGCATCAAACACAGAAGACCGATGACTCATCTCCATCACTGACATACCGGAGCCTTTGTAATTCAGCAGGTCATCGCGGGCGGATTCCAGCACGCTCACGGGCAGGGTGCTCGGGCCGGCGGAGAAGTTGAAGATGCGGTCATAATCCATGATTGCTACACTCCTTAATTCATTTAATGTAGTACTGTGATAAAGTTATTATCGCCGATCTTCTGTCTTTTGTCAATGGACATTTGTCCGTGGAAATGCCCAAACTTCCTCGGGGAATTTGCACATTATTTAGTGTGCAGACGCATGGCGCAGCGAAAGCCCTTCGCTGATCAGGACCGCCGTGTCGTCCCAGCTGCCGGTGCCGCTGCCGGAGATGGGGATTGTCTCGCCCAGAAACGTGGGAGCGGGCCAGAACAGGCAGCTGAACACATCCTTCACCCGGGCCAGCACCTCACGAGACTCGCGCCAGAGCCAGTTGGGATAGGGGATGTCCTCGGCGGCCACGCCATAGGCCTCCATCCCCCGGCGGCGGGCGATGTACACAGCGCGGTAGAGATGATACCGCTGGGTGACGATGACGATTTTGCGGCATGCAAAGACCTGTGCCGCGCGCACCATGCTCTCATAGGTGGAAAATCCGGCGTGATCCATGAAGACGTCCTCGGCGGGGACGCCCTCGTCCAGCGCCCAGGTGCGCATTACGGCTACCTCGTTATAGTCGGCGGTGCCGTGGTCGCCGCTCATCAGCAGCTTGTGCCCGGCCCCGGCCCGCCACAGCTCCATGGCACGGCTGAGCCGGTCGGCCAGCATAGGGCTGGGCTGGTCGGGCGCCCAGATGCCGGCGCCCAGCACCAGAATGGCGTCGGCCTCCAGCCCGGCGGCCTCGTCCACGGTGCGC
>CACXCV010000236.1 GCA_902766215.1 Oscillospiraceae bacterium | reverse complement strand
TCAGGCCGCTGATGCTGCCGCCGCAGAGGGCGACCTTGACGGTCTCGCCGATGGACAGCGTCTCGCGCGCCTTGTTGGCGGTGCGGACGTTGGCATAGGTGGCGCTGCGCATGCCCAGCACACAAACGGCGCTGCTCATGCAGGCGCCGACGATGAAGGTTGCGCCGCTGGTGGTTTCGATAAACAGTGTGAACACGGCGGCAATGACGATAACGACCAGGAAAATCGTCTTGAATTCGGTGCGGAGGAAGGTGGATGCGCCGCTGCGGATGATGCCGGCCATCTCGACCATCTCGGGCGTGCCTTCCTTCATGCGGCGGATGCGGAAGAAGTTGAAGAACACGTACGCGAGGGCCAGGACAATGACAGCCAGGATCAGGTACCATGCCATGGGATCGTCCCCTTTCAAAAATAAAAAATATAAATATGAGCGTTTTGGATAAAACGCCAAAAACGTCTATATGCTATCACACAATCTGTGGAATGTACAGCTATAAAACCGTTAAGAACATAGAAAAAGCACTACGCCGCCGCTAAGAATTGCAGCGTAGTGCCCAAGGTATGACTTTGCCATGCCGTTACAGCAGAGACTGATTGTTAATTCGCAGCTGAAAGCGCAGGCCAAGCCGGTCGGCCGCCTTGCGGCAGAGGATCATGCGGTTCAGGAAAATCTCGAAATAGTCCATAATTGTGCTGTATTCCTGGTTGATGGTCAGGCGCAGCGTAATGGTTTTTTGCGCTGTGTCGATGGACATGGCTGTGTTTTCTACGGAGTAGTTGACCCGGTCGTGGATGTCAAAGGTGGCGGGGTCCTGGTTGCGCACGCGGCTGCGGCGCACGTCGGATTTATCCGCCAGGATCAGCGCTGCGGCCACCGGGTCCACCGGTACGCCGGTGCCCTCGTCGTGGTTGCCGATGGCGGTGACGACTACAGCCAGCTCTTCGGCCGGCATGCCCAGCTTGTCCAGCAGACGAAAGGCCATGATAGCGCCCGATTGGGAGTGATCCACCCGGTTGATCAGATTGCCGATGTCGTGCAGATAGGCGGCAATCTGCGCCAGCTCCACCGTGCGGACAGGGTAGTGCAGGGCACGTAGAATGCTGGCGGCGGTGTCGGCTACGTGCCCCACATGGGCAAAGCTGTGCTCGGTAAAGCCCTGCGCGGCCAGGGATGCGTCGGCATGGCGGATATAGGTTTTGAGATCCTCGTTCTGGCGAAGGTCGTGGTAGGTGATCATTGGAATCAGCCCCGTCTCTGTTTGGTTTTTCACTGCTATCATAGCATCCCTGCGCGGCGAATGCAATCGGCATTACTTTCACTGTTTTCAGTTTGTTCATTCCATCCGGATGTGCAGTGTGTTATAATATGATATAAGAATTTGTGTGAATGGCGGAGTATGCATATGAGTTATATTGAATTAAAAGATGTATCCCGAATCTACCGGTCCGGCGACGTGTCAATTACTGCGGCCGACCACATCAGCTTCTGCGTGGAAAAGGGCGAGCTGGCGCTGATTGTCGGTCCCTCCGGCGCGGGAAAAACCACCACGCTGAACCTGATCGGCGGCATGGATGCGGCCACTTCGGGTTCGATTATGGTGGACGGCACCGACGTGGCCAAGCTGAACCGCAGGGGCCTGACTGCCTATCGGCGGTATGACATCGGATTTGTGTTTCAGTTTTACAACCTGGTTGGCAACCTGACGGCCCGTGAAAATGTTGAACTGGCGGCGCAGATCTGCCGTGACCCGATGGACGCGGCCCAGGCGCTGGCCCAGGTTGGGCTGGAGCACCGGATGGACAACTTCCCGGCGCAGCTGTCCGGCGGCGAGCAGCAGCGCGTGGCCATTGCCCGCGCCCTGGCCAAGCGCCCCAAGCTGCTGCTGTGCGACGAGCCGACCGGCGCGCTGGACTATAAGACCGGAAAAGAAGTGCTCAAGCTGCTGCAGGACACCTGCCGGCAGCGGGGGATGACCGTCATTATTATTACCCACAACAGTGCCATTACGCCCATTGCCGACCGGGTGATCCGTATCCGCAACGGACAGGTGACGGAGATAACGACCAACGCCCATCCAGAGCCCATCGAGAGGATTGAGTGGTAAGTGAAAAGCGCATTATTAAAGGATATCTTCCGTGAGCTGCGGCAGACCCGCAGCCGCTTTATCTCCATTATGCTGATGGTTGCGCTGGCCTCCATGTTCCTGTGCGGGCTTCGCTCGGCCGCGCCGGATATGCAGCTGACGGCAGACGGCTACTATGACCGGCAGAAGCTGATGGGCTTCCGTGTGGTGTCCACGCTGGGCCTGGTGGACGACGACGTGCAGGCGCTGGCGGCGCTGGACGGCGTGGCCTGCGCCGAGGGCAGCTGGAGCCTGGACGCGCAGCTGCCCACCGACAGCTCTGACCTGCTGGTCAAGGTGCACGCCCTTTCCAGCCAGGTGAATGTTCCGGTGGTTACAGCGGGCCGCCTGCCCGAGGCAGCGGACGAGTGCGCCGTGGAGCAGCGTGTGCTGGACCGGCTGAAGATTCAGTTAGGCGACACCGTGATGCTTAAAGGCGGCGACGAACTGGCTGATCAGCTGCACGGGCTGCAATATACCGTGACCGGCGTGGTCGATTCGCCGTATTATATCGGCCTGAACCGCGGCACCTCCACCCTGGGCGACGGCGAGGTGGACGCCTGGATGGTTCTGCCGCGCAGCGCCTTTACGATGGACTACTATACAGAGATTTATCTGCGCCTGGAGGGCGCAGACGCGCTGTTGTGCTATGGCGAGGAGTATGCCGCGCTGCGTGACCGGATGAAAGCGGAAATCGAGCCGCTGGCCGAGCAGCAGGTTGCGCTGCGCCACGACGATATTGTCAGCCAGGCCGAGGAGAAAATTGCCGAGGCCGAGGCAGAGCTGAACGACGGCGAGACGCAGCTGGCTGATCAGGAGCGCGAGGGCCGCGCCCAGCTGGCCGATGCCCGGCGTGAGCTGGACGACGGCTGGCAGGAGTACAACGACTCGCTGGCTGCGTTTCAGCAGCAGATTGCCGAGGGAGAGCAGAATCTTGCTGACGCGGCGGCAAAGTTGGAGTCCGGCCGGAACGAGCTGAGCCAGAGCGAGCAGCTGATTCACACCAACCGTGAAGCGCTGCTGGCCAAGGAGGACGAGGCAGAGAACGCGCTTCTCGCGGCGGAACAGGAACTGGCTGCGCAGAAACAGCAGCTGGACAGCGGCGAGGCGCAGTATCAGCAGGGGCTGAGCGAATACAATGCAGGCAGCGCCCAGCTGGACGCGGCGGTGGAGCAGCTGACTGCGCTGCGGCAGCAGCAGGCGGCGCTGGCTGCCGCTGGCCAGAGCAGCCCGCAGCTGGACGCGGCCATTCTGCAGCTGGAAAACACTGTCTCGCAGACCCAGCCGGCATTGGCCGAGGCCGAGACTGCGCTGGAGCAGACCCGTGCGCAGTTGGATGAGGGACAGGCGCAATATCAGGCGGCAGCGCAGGCGCTTGCGTCCAAACGCACGGAAACCGAGCAGCAGCTGGCGGATGCCTGGGCGCAGATCCAGCAGGCGGAGGATCAGTTGGCCCAGGGCCGGCAGACGCTGGAGACCAGCCAGGCAGAATACGATCAAGGCAAGCAGAAGCTGGAAAGCTCCCGTGCCGATGGCCAGAAACAGCTGGACGAGGCGCTGGCGAAGCTCAGCGACGGCGAGGCGGATTATACCGAAGGCACGGACAAGCTGAACGCCGAGGTGGCTGAGGCACGGGACAAGCTGGACGACGGCTGGCTGGAGCTGGGCGACGCCCGGGCCGACCTGGCCGGAATTGAGAAGGGAAAGCTCTATCTGCTTGACCGCACGTCGATCCCCAACTATGTGGGTTATCAGCAGGACAGCGAGCGCATGGATGCGCTGGGCGATGTGTTCCCGGTGCTGTTTTTCGTGGTGGCGGCGCTGGTGTGCCTGACCACCATGACGCGCATGGTGGAGGAGCAGCGCACGCAGATTGGCGTGCTGAAGGCCATTGGCTATGGCACCTGGCCGGCAGCGCAGAAGTTTTTAATCTATGGCTGCCTGGCCGCGTCCATCGGCACGGTGCTGGGCTGCATCATCGGCACCTATCTGCTGCCGTGGATTATCTGCACATGCTATTCCATTATGTATACGCTGCCCGCGCCCCAG
This sequence comes from Oscillospiraceae bacterium, assembly GCA_902766215.1. Classification (GTDB taxonomy): domain Bacteria; phylum Bacillota; class Clostridia; order Oscillospirales; family Oscillospiraceae; genus RUG11142. Next base: position 320 of record CACXCV010000236.1, on the reverse strand, counting down.
CTGCCGTGGCACTGGTGGACCTGCGCCGGTGTGGCGGCCGCCTCGCTGGGGAGCACGCTGCTGGCAGTGCTGTGGGCCGTGTGGGCCAGCATTGGCAGCACGCCGGCGGCGCTGATGCTGCCCAAGGCGCCCAAGGCGGGCAAGCGCATCCTGCTGGAGCGGATCGGGCCGCTTTGGCGGCGGATGAGCTTTTCCATGAAGGTCAGTGCGCGCAACCTGCTGCGGTATCAAAAGCGTTTCTGGATGACGGTCATCGGTGTGGGCGGCTGCACGGCGCTGATCATTGCAGGCTTTGGCCTCCGCGAGGGCATTCTGTCGGT
>CACXCV010000235.1 GCA_902766215.1 Oscillospiraceae bacterium | reverse complement strand
TGTGGACCGCAGCGCGGGAGAAGCGGCGTGGGACGTGAAGGAATATCTGCGCACGCAGGGCGTGGCGCTGAGCGAGGCGGATCAGGCTTTGATAGCCCGGCGCAGGCGCTGCTCCATATAGTCGTGGGCGCGCTGCTCCAGCGTGTCGTCCAGCGGAGTCAGCTGGGCGGCACCGTATTTCCGCTCCAGTGCAGTGCGCAGCAGCAGGTCGGCCAGCTGTGGATTTTTTGGCAGAAGACAGCCGTGGCTATAAGTGCCGAATACATTTTGATACCGGACGCCCTCGGTGCCGTCCTTGCCGTTATTGCCGGAGCCATAAAGCACCCGGCCCATGGGGCGCACGCGGCTCCCTAGATAAGTGCGGCCGGAGTGGTTTTCAAACCCGACAATGGCTGCGCCGTTCAGGTCGTCGCAGGTGAAGAGATAATTGCCGATCATGCGCTCCTTCTGTCCCACGGTATACAGGTCCAGCGCGCCGGTAAAGCCGCACTTTTTCCCATCCCAGGTTTCGTAATAAGCGCCCAGCATCTGATAGCCGCCGCAGATGGCGAGGAACGGTTTGCCGTCCTCAATGGCGGATTTCAACTCGGCGGTTTTTGCTCCGGCCAGGTCGGCCAGCAGCACCTCCTGCTCAAAGTCCTGCCCGCCGCCGATGAAAAACAGGTCATAGTCCGCCGCGTGCAGCGTCTGCCCGATGGACACGCCGGTGACGTTGGCCTCAATGCCGCGCCAGCGCAGCCGCTGGCGCAGGCACAGCACGTTGCCCTGGTCGCCATAGAGGTTGAGGATATCTGGATAGAGATGACAGATGTTCAGTTCCATGACGATCACTCCCAAAAGTCCTTGAAGCCATAGGTTTTGCTGATCTTCTCCCGCAGGCCCAGCATGGCGGTATAGGTGGGCATCAGATAGACCGGCTTGTCCTGGGCCAGCACCGCGTCCAGCAGCTGGCCATAGTCTTTGTAGATGCGCAGTTTTTCCGCCGGGACGCCGGCATAGTGAAAGCGCAGGGCCATATCTTCGGCCCGCTCGCCGGAGGTATAAATCGCAGCCAGCCGGTCGCCCATGGCAGTCAGCCGCTCGAAATCGACGTCCCAGATCCAGCTGACGTCGCGGCCGTCCTGCTGGCGGTCGTTAAGGCAGGCCACAAACAGCACCGGCTCCCTAGCGGCGGTGACAAAGTTTAAAACCTGATTGCAGCCGGCGGGATTCTTGATCAGGATCATGCGCAGGCTGTGCCCGTTGATTTCAAACTTTTCCATCCGGCCAAAGCCGCAGCTGAAGTGCCCCAGCGCCCGGGACGTGACGGCCGGGTCGAGGCCGATGGCCTGTCCCATGGCCATGGTGGCGCAGGCGTTGTAGATGTTATAGCCGCCGGGGAGGTTGATCTGCGTGTCAAAGTCGCCCCCGTCAGTGTGGAACATCACGTGCGAACCGCTCTCGTCGGTGGAAAACACCTGCGTGACGGCAACCTGCGGCGTGTGCCGCGCATAGCCGCAGTGGGGGCAGCGAAAGCTGCCCAGATGGCCGTAGGTAATGTGGGCATAGACATATTCATGTTTGCAGCGGATGCAGTAGGGTGCGTCAGACACCTCGGTCACCTGGCTGGCGTAGATCGGCACATTGACCCCATAGAAAATGACGGGGTTGGACATCTCGTCTGCCAGCGAGGATACCAGCGAATCATCGGCATTGAGACAGAGCGTTGCATGCGGGCTGTGGGAGATGCCGATGCGGATGTTGTCCAGCGTGTGAGTCACCTCGCCATAGCGGTCCAGCTGGTCGCGGAAGACGTTGGTCACCACGATGGCCTTGGCGTCGACAAAGGTGGAGATGGCCTTAAAGGCTGCCTCGTCCGCCTCGATCAGGGCAAAGGGATGCCTGCATTTGCCGCCCAGCGTGGAGGCGGCGCAAAATTCGGCTGTCACGCCCGAAAGCAGGTTTGCGCCGGATCGGTTGGCCAGGTAAGAAATTCCAGCGTCGGCCACCGCCTGCTCCAACATGCGTGAGGTGGTGGTTTTCCCGTTGGTGCCCGTGACGATGACAACCGTCACGTCCTTTGCCAGCCGCCCCAGCAGATCGGGGCAAAGCTTCAGGGCGATCCGCCCTGGAAAATCGGTGCCGCCGCGGCCCAGCAGGCGCAGCCCAAACCGGGCAAGCTTGCAGGCAGCGACGGCAATCATTGTTTTCAGTCGCATAAAAATAGTATACCACAATCCGGCTTCTGGCGCAAGCCTTGGCTCAGTCCAGGCGGGGAAGCAGCGATTCGTCGTTTTCCACCCAGGTGCTGACCGGCGTGATGGTGTATTCTGTGGCGGTGTTGCGAACCACGACCCGCTCGATCCCGGCGTTGATGATCATGCGCCGGCACATGGAGCAGGAGGTGGCGTCGTGGATCAGCTCACCGCTGGCCGAGCCGACCCGGCCCACCAGATAGAGCGTGGCGCCCAGGCAGTCGCGCCGGGAGGCACTGATGATGGCATTGGCCTCGGCATGGACGCTGCGGCACAGCTCGTACCGCTCGCCGCTGGGAATGTTCAGCTGCTGCCGCACGCAATAGCCAAGATCCACACAGTTCAGCCGCCCACGGGGCGCGCCGTTATAGCCGGTGGAGATAATTTCGTCGGCGCGGACGATAATTGCCCCGTATAGCCGGCGGCGGCAGGTGCTGCGTTCCAGCACGGTTTGCGCAATGTCAAGATAATAGTTTTCCTTGTCGACTCTCTGCATGTGGGGGTGCCTCCTGTCCAGCTGCCTTGGGATTTGACAGCCTTTGAGCGGATTATACCATTTGCACCAAACCGCCGCAAGAGGAGAAAAAAATTTCACCGTGCTACTTGACACATGATACTATGCGATATATAGTATAAGGCAAGGAGGGATATTATGCTAGACGTACAACTTAAGCGCGGCCTGCTGGAGGTCTGCGTCCTGCGCTGCATTGCCGACGGCGACAGCTATGGCTACCAGATTGTCCGGCAGCTCGAGCGCTGTGTCACCATCTCCGAATCGACGCTGTATCCGATCCTCAAGCGTCTGGAGACAGCCGGCGCACTGGAAACTTATTCGGTGGAGCACAACAGCCGCCTGCGCCGGTTTTATCGTATTACCGATGCCGGACGGCGGCGAATTACGGAATTTCTTGAAGCATGGCCCGAGATCATGACGATTTATGAATTTATCAGCAGGGAGGTAACCAATCATGACAAAACGTAATTTCTTGAAGGAGCTGCGCAGCCGCTTGGGACAGCTGAGCGATGTGGAGCGCGACCAGGTCCTGCTTTACTGGTCCGAGGCCATTGATGACCGGCTGGAAAGCGGCATGACCGAGGAGCAGGTTTTTTCTGAGCTGGAGTCGCCGGACGTCATCGCGCTGCGGATTCTTTCTGAGCTGCACAGCAGCCGCACCGCGCCGGACAGCATTGTGATGAACAGAAACAATGATGACGACGAAGACGACGAAGGCGACGAAGACGACGATGACGAAGACGACGACGAGAAAGAGTCTGGTTTCAACTTCCACATTCCGGAGATTTATATGCCGGAGACGAATATCAGCATGCCCAGCATTCCGGCCATCCCGGAACTCCACATCCCGGAGATGAAAATCCCCGATATTCACATCCCGGAAATCAAGATTCCGGAGTCGAAGGGTGATGGCTGGTATGTGGGGATAGGCAATGACGGCATTGGCTACTGCTCCTCCGGCGACGGCGCGCCCAAGCGCCGCAAGCTGCAGGCCAAGGCCGAGACTGTGCGTGAACTGCAGATTCATGACCGTAATAATCGGATTGAACTACGGCCCTCGTCCGACGGCCAGCTGACCGTGGGCTGGACGGAGAACAAATATAATAAATATGACATTATCGCTGAAAACGGCGTCCTGACGGTGACTTACCGCGCGCCCGGCGTCCTCGAGCGGATCTTCAACGCGATGCGCCGTGAGCCGGTGGTGGTGGGTGTTCCGGCGGGGTATGCCGGCCTGGTCAGCGCCAATACCGTCAACGGCGATATCGAGGCGGAAACGCTGCATTTGACGGGCGAACTCAAGCTGCAAACGACCAACGGGCCGATCAGTCTTGAGGATATCCAGGCGGAAACCGTGACGGCCTCCAGCACCAATGGATTGATGAAAGCCGAGCAGCTGCAGGCGCAGCGGCTGCGTCTGCGCACGACCAACGCCAAGCTGAAGCTGGAGCAGGCGGATGCGCCGGTGGTGGATCTGGGCACCACCAACGCGAAAATTGATCTGGAAGGCGTCCGGGCGGACACGCTGACGGCGGGCACCAGCAACAGTTCAATTTCAGTGGATCAGATTGATGCGCAGCAGGTCCGGCTGCGCACCAGCAATGGCTCCATCAGCGGGTGCGTGGCCGGCAGTGCGGCGGACTATACCATCTCCAGCGGCACCAGCAACGGCAAGAACAACATTCCCAGCCGTGCCGGCGGCCAGCGTACGCTGGAGGCACACACCAGCAACGGCAGCATC
>CACXCV010000234.1 GCA_902766215.1 Oscillospiraceae bacterium | reverse complement strand
GTGAATGCTCATCTGGGTGCTGGCGTGGATGGGCAGGTCGGGGCAGATCTGGCGGCACAGCTGCGCCACGCCCAGGTCCTGAATGATCACCGCGTCGATTCCGGCGCCCACGGCGGTGCGCAGCAGCTTGGCCGCGGTGTCCAGCTCGCGGTCGCTGGTCAGGGTGTTGAGCGTCAGGTGGACCTGCACGCCGCGGATGTGGCAGAACTTGACCGCCTCTCGGAGCTCGTCCGGGGTGAAATTTTTAGCGTTGGAGCGCGCATTGAGCGCACCCAGGCCCAGATAGACCGCGTTGGCACCGCACTGGACGGCCGCACGCAGCGCGTCGATAGACCCGGCGGGGGAAAGCAGTTCGATCATATGGAATATCCCTCATATTCAGGCAGCAAAAGCTGACAATGTATAATACAACAGTTTATATTATAGCACATGCATCCCTGCCGCGGAACCCGTTTGTCGAAAAAAAGATGGCTGGCCGGGTTCTTTTTGCACCGCCTTGGCCCCGCGGCAGCACAATAGACGAAAGCCGAAGAATTTTGCCTGGAAAAACCTCTGAATTGCTCAGTTGACCCGCCGGAGCGAAGCATGCTATAATCCTAAACAGACGAATGATGTGTATGCGCAGCATGGCGCTGCGCCGCGGCCGGGAAGGCCGCAGCCCGGACAGACCTGATTTTCCTGATTTTTAAGGATCGGACTGGCCGAGTTTTCTTTTTCTCTGTATTATTTCTTGTATGAAAATATAGGAGGCAGCAATGAGAAAAGTTGGAATCATCATGGGAAGCGACAGCGATCTGCCGGTTGTGGAAAAGGCAATCCAGACGTTGCAGGACTATGGCGTCCCGCTGGAGGTGCACGTGCTCTCCGCCCACAGAACCCCGGAGCAGGTGCGTGAATTCGCACTGGGGGCCCGTGCAGCCGGATTCGGCGTGTTAATTGCAGCCGCAGGCAAGGCTGCGCACCTGGCCGGGAGTATTGCGGCCAACACCACCCTGCCGGTGATCGGCATCCCAATTAAATCATCGATCCTCGACGGCATTGACGCTTTGCTGTCAACTGTGCAGATGCCCTCTGGAATTCCAGTGGCGACTGTTGCAATTGATGGAGCAGTCAATGCCGCTTTGCTTTCCGTTCAGATTCTGGCGGTCGAGGACGCGGCGCTGGCCGAGGCCCTGCGACAGAGCCGCGCGGCGGCGGCGCAGAAGGTGCTGGAAAAAGACGCGGCCCTGGCAGAAAAATATAACACGAAATAACATTTGACAGATATCAAGGAGGTCATTCCCATGGAAAAGAAAGAAATGATGTATGAGGGCAAGGCCAAGAAGGTTTATGCCACCGATGACCCGGCACTGTGCATTGTCTCCTATAAGGACGACGCCACGGCCTTCAACGGCCAGAAGCGCGGCACCATCCGCGGCAAGGGCGTGGTCAACAACAAAATGTCCAACTACCTGATGCAGCGCCTGCAGGCCGAAGCCGGCATCCCCACCGACTTTGTCGAGGAGCTGTCCGACCGCGACACCCTGCTGAAAAAGGTCAGCATTGTGCCGCTGGAAGTCATTGTGCGCAACATTGCCGCCGGCTCGTTCTCGGCCCGCTTCGGCGTGCCGGAGGGGACGCAGCTGCTGTGTCCCACGCTGGAGTTCTGCTATAAGAACGACGCGCTGGGCGACCCGATGGTCAACAACTATCACATTATCGCCTGCGGCTGGGCCACACCCGAGGACCTGGACACCATTACGGACTATACCTTCCGCATCAACGCCTGGCTGAAGGAGTTTTTCAAGGGCGTCAATGTGGATCTGGTGGATTTCAAGATTGAGTTCGGCAAGACGGCCGACGGCACCATTCTCCTGGCCGACGAGATCAGCCCCGACACCTGCCGCTTCTGGGACGCGGTCACGCACGAAAAGCTGGACAAGGACCGCTTCCGCCGCGACCTGGGCAACGTGGAGGACGCTTATCAGGAGATGATGAAGCGCATCTTCGGCACGCAGGAGTAATGCATGGGAATGAATCAGATTCATGAGGAGTGCGGCGTGTTCGGGATCTTTGCCCCCGAGCGCTGCGATGTGGCCTCCACGGCGTATTACGGCCTGTTTGCCCTGCAGCACCGCGGGCAGGAGAGCTGTGGCATTGTGGTCAATGACGACGGCGTGTTTACCTCTTATAAGGACACAGGCCTGGTGAACGATGTGTTCACCCGCCCGGCGCTGGATTCACTGGGTCTTGGTACCATGGCCGTGGGGCACGTGCGCTATGGCACCACGGGCGTCAGCGACCGGCTCAACTCCCAGCCGCTGGTGGTCAACCACATCAAGGGCTCGATGGCCCTGGCGCACAACGGCAACATTGTCAACAGCAGCGAGCTGCGCCGCGAGCTGGAGCTGTCCGGCTCGATCTTCCACACCACCTCGGATACCGAGGTCATTACCTATGTCATCACCAAGGAGCGTCTGAGCGCGCCGTCCATCGAGCAGGCGGTCAACGCCGCCATGTACCGCATTCAGGGCGCCTATTCGCTGGCGATCATGTCCCCGCAGAAGCTGATCGCCGCCCGGGACGAGCACGGCTTTCGCCCGCTCTGCTATGGCCGGCGGGAGGAGGACGGCGCCTATGTCGTCGCCAGCGAGAGCTGCGCGCTGGCCGCAGTCGGGGCAAAGCTCGAGCGCGACATCGAGCCGGGCGAGATTGTAGTCTTCACAAAAGACGGCGTGCAGTCCATCCGCGACCACTGCGGCAAGGCGATGCGCAGCACCTGCGTATTTGAGTATATCTACTTTGCCCGGCCGGACTCGGTGATCGACGGCTGCGCCGTGCATGCCGCGCGGCTGCGGGCCGGCGCGTTTCTGGCGCTGGAGCACCCGGTGCAGGCCGATGTGGTCATCGGCGTGCCGGATTCGGGCCTGGACGCGGCCATCGGCTATTCGCGCCAGAGCGGCATCCCTTATGGCATCGGCCTGATCAAGAACAAATACATTGGCCGCACCTTCATTTCCCCGGGGCAGAAGAGCCGCGAGGACAAGGTGCGCATCAAGCTCAGCACCGTGGACGACACCATCTGCGGCAAGCGGGTGGTCATGGTGGACGACTCCATCGTCCGCGGCACCACCAGCGCGCGTATTGTCAAGCTGCTGCGCGACGCTGGGGCCAAAGAGGTCCACATGATGGTCTCGGCCCCGCCGTTCCTCAACCCCTGCTTTTACGGCACGGACATCGACTCGCGCGATTCGCTCATCGCCGTTAACCACACCGTGGATGAGATTGCAAAGATCATCGGCGTGGATTCGCTGGGCTATCTCAGCGTGGACAGCGTGACCAAGATTGCCGCCTGCCCGGGCGGCAGGATCGGCGAGGGCTTCTGCACGGCCTGCTTCAGCGGCGCATATCCCACTGAGGTGCCCAGCGAGCCGCAGAAGAATCGTTTTGAGCAAAAGCTTTCCGAATCCCGCCGCGCGGACAACAAAAACTGAGAGGGGTGCCCCAATGGAAAAGAGTTTCAGCGAGAGCTATGCCAAGGCCGGCGTGGATATCACCGCCGGGTATCAGGCAGTAGAGCTGATGAAAAAACACATTGCCCGCACCATGACCGCCGGCGTGGCGTCGGATATCGGCGGCTTCGGCGGCCTGTTCGCGCCCGACCTGGCCGGGTTGCAGGAGCCGGTGCTGGTGTCCGGCACCGACGGTGTGGGCACCAAGCTGAAGATTGCCATGCTGCTGGACAAGCATGACACCATCGGCATCGATTGCGTGGCCATGTGCGTCAACGACATCATCTGCAGCGGCGCACAGCCCCTGTTTTTCCTGGATTATATCGCCTGTGGGAAAAATATCCCCGAAAAGATTGCCGCCATCGTCGGCGGCGTGGCCGAGGGCTGTGTGCAGAGCGGCATGGCCCTCATCGGCGGCGAAACCGCCGAGCACCCGGGTATGATGGCGCCGGAGGACTATGACCTGGCGGGCTTTGCCGTGGGTGTGGTGGACCGCAGCCGCATCCTGGACAAAAACACCGTGCAGCCCGGCGACGTGATGCTGGCGCTGCCCTCCACGGGCGTACATTCCAACGGCTTTTCGCTGGTGCGCCGGGTGTTCGACGTCGAGCACGCCGACCTGGACAAGCCGCTGGCCGCACTGGACGGGGCCAGCCTGGGCCAGACGCTGCTGACCCCCACCCGCATCTATGTCAGGGCGGTGAAGGCGGCGCTGGCGCAGGGGAAGGTCAAGGCCATCTCCCACATCACCGGCGGCGGCTTCTATGAAAACATTCCGCGCAGCCTGCCGGCGCACTGCGGCGTCTGCGTGGACAAGGCCAGCCTGCGAATCCCGCCCATCTTTGACCTGATTGCCAAAACCGGCGACATTCCCGAGCGCGACATGTTCAACACCTTCAACATGGGCGTTGGCATGTGCCTGACGGTGGCGGCGGAGGACGTTCCGCCCGTGCTGGACGCGCTGCGTCAGGCCGGCGAGGACGCCTATGTCATGGGCCAGATTGTGTCCGGCAGCGGGGTCAGCTTCCGATGAGCCGTGTGCGCGTGGCCGTGCTGGTCTCCGGCGGGGGGACCAACCTGCAGGCGCTCATCGACGCCGCCGCCCGGGGCCAGCTGCCCCATGTGGAGCTGGCACTGGTGCTGTCCAACCACAAAAACGCCTTTGCCCTCCAGCGGGCGGCTCTGGCGGGCATCCCCACCCGGGTGGTCACCCGGCGCGCCGCCGGCTCACAGGAAGCCTTTGAGGCGGCCATCCAGACCGCGCTGGAGCAGGCGGGGATCGAGCTGATTGTTCTGGCCGGATTTATGAGCATTCTGTCGGCCGGCTTTACGGATCGCTGGCCCGAGTGCATACTCAACATTCATCCATCGCTGCTGCCGGCCTTTGGCGGGCCGGGCTGCTATGGGCTGCATGTCCACGAGATGGCGCTGGCCCGCGGCGTGAAGCTCACCGGCGCGACGGTACACTTTGTCAACGAGATTCCGGACGGCGGGCGCATTCTGGCCCAGAAGGCCGTCGCGGTGGAGGACGGCGACACGCCCGAGCTGCTGCAGCGCCGGGTGATGGAGCAGGCCGAATGGATTCTTCTGCCCCAGACGCTTGAGCGCGTGGCGGCAGAGCGGACAATGGAAAGGGAGAAATCCGATGTTTGATTTATACCAGCTGCTGCAGGAGAACGCCTATCCCGGCCGCGGCATTGTAATGGGCCGCAGCGCCGATGGGAAAAAGCTGATGGTGGCCTATTTCATCATGGGCCGCAGCGAAAACAGCCGCAACCGCATCTTTGTCAGCACAGAGGACGGCATCCGCACTGAGGCCCACGATCCGGCAAAAATGGTGGATCCCAGCCTGATTATCTATCACCCGGTGCGCCGCGTGGGGCAGCGTCTGGTGGTGACCAACGGCGACCAGACCGACACCATCCGCGACGCGCTGATACAGGGCGGCAGCTTCGACGCTGCGTTGGAGACCCGCTGCTTCGAACCGGACGCGCCCAACTTTACTCCCAGAATCAGCGCCATGGCCATGCTCGACGGCACGCCGCGCTATGACATGAGCATTCTCAAAAGCGCCGACGCATCCGGCAGCGCCTGCAACCGCTTTACCTTCCGCTATGCCGCGCTGCCCGGCGTGGGGCACTTTCTGCACACCTATGCCTGCGACGGCAGCCCCATCCCATCCTTTACCGGCGAGCCGGAGCCGGTGGCCATGACCGACTCGCTGGACGAGCTGGCCCAGAAAATCTGGGGCAGTCTCAACGAGCAGAACAAGGTTTCGCTCTATGTCAGCGAGACCGACCTGGCAGCCGGCGTCAGCGCCGAGCGAATCATCAACAAACACGCTTGAGACGGAGGCAGAGCAGAAATGAACGAGTTTCAACTGAAATATGGCTGCAATCCCAACCAGAAGCCCGCAAGAATCTACATGGACGACGGCCGTGAGCTGCCGGTGGAAATCCTGTGCGGGCGGCCCGGCTACATCAACTTCCTTGACGCGTTCAACAGCTGGCAGCTGGTGCGCGAACTGAAGCAGGCCACCGGCCTGCCCTGCGCCGCATCGTTCAAGCATGTCAGCCCCACCGCAGCGGCGCTGGGCCTGCCGCTGTCCGACGCGCTGAAGCGCGCCTGCTTTGTCCATGACATCAAGGGTCTGGACGAGTCGCCCATTGCCTGCGCCTATGCCCGCGCCCGCGGCACCGACCGGATGAGCTCCTTTGGCGACTGGATTGCCCTGAGCGACCCCTGCGACGCGGTGACGGCCAAAATCATCAAGCGCGAGGTGTCCGACGGCATCATCGCCCCGGGCTATACCGACGAGGCGCTGGCGCTGCTGCGGCAGAAGAAGAACGGCGCGTATAACATCGTCAAGATTGACCCGGACTATGTGCCCGCGCCGGTAGAGCGCAAGCAGGTGTTCGGCGTGACCTTTGAGCAGGGGCGCAACGACTTCAGAATTACGCCGGCGCTGCTGCAGAACATCGTCACCACCAACAAAACGCTGCCCGAAAGCGCCGTCCGCGACCTGATTGTGGCGCTGATCACGCTGAAATATACCCAGTCCAACTCGGTCTGCTATGCCTATGACGGCCAGGCCATCGGCGTGGGCGCGGGGCAGCAGTCCCGCATTCACTGCACCCGTCTGGCAGGGGAGAAGGCGGACAAGTGGCTCCTGCGGCAGAGCGAGCAGGTGCTTTCGCTGCCCTTCAAGCCCAAGACGGCCCGCGCCGACCGGGACAACGCCATCGACGTCTACCTCTCCGACGACTATGAGGACGTGATCGGCGACGATGTGTGGCCCGCGCTGTTCACCGAGCAGCCCAGGCCCTTCCCCCGGGCGGAGCGGCAGGCCTATCTGGCCGCCGTGCGCGGCGTGGCGCTGGGCAGCGACGCGTTTTTTCCCTTTGGCGACAACGTCATCCGCGCCCACCGCAGCGGTGTGAGCTACATTGCCCAGCCGGGCGGTTCGGTGCGCGACGACAATGTGATTGAGACCTGTGACAAATACGGCATCGTCATGGCCTTTACCGGCATGCGGCTGTTCCATCACTGAGGTGCGGCCATGAAGGTTATGGTAATCGGCGGCGGCGGGCGCGAGCACGCCATTGTCCGCGCACTGAAAAAAAGCCCCCGGATCGACGCGCTGTACGCCCTGCCCGGCAACGGCGGCATGGCAGCCGACGCGGTGTGCGTGCCCGTCAAGGCCTCGGACATCGAGGGCGTGGCGGCCTTTGGCCGCGAGCACGGCATCGACTTTGCCGTGGTTGCCCCGGACGACCCGCTGGTCATGGGCATGGTCGATGCGCTGGAGGCGGCGGGTATCCGCTGCTTTGGCCCCAACAGGGCGGCGGCCGTCATCGAGGGCAGCAAGGCCTTTGCCAAGGATCTGATGCGGCGCTATCACATCCCCACGGCGGCCTATGCCGTCTTCACCGAGCAGGCGGCGGCCGAGGACTATGTCCGCCGCGTGGGCGCGCCGGTGGTGGTCAAGGCCGACGGCCTGGCTTTGGGCAAGGGCGTGACCGTGGCCCAGACGGTGGACGAGGCGCTGGAGGCGCTGCGCGCCATCATGGAGGACAAAGTTTTCGGCGCGTCCGGTTCGCGGGTGGTCATCGAAGAGTGTCTCACCGGGCCGGAGGTGTCGGTGCTGGCCTTTACCGACGGCAAAACCGTGGTGCCCATGGTTTCGTCCATGGATCACAAGCGGGCACTGGACGGAGACAAGGGCCCCAACACCGGCGGCATGGGCACCGTTGCGCCCAACCCGTTCTACACCCCGGAGATTGCCGCGCGCTGCCGCCGCGAAATCTTCGAGCCGACCATCGCGGCCATGAACGCCGAGGGACGGCCGTTCAAGGGATGCCTGTACTTTGGCCTGATGCTGACGTCCGACGGGCCGAAGGTGATTGAATACAACTGCCGCTTTGGCGACCCGGAGACGCAGGTGGTGCTGCCGCTGCTGGAGAGCGACCTGCT
>CACXCV010000233.1 GCA_902766215.1 Oscillospiraceae bacterium | reverse complement strand
TTGTTCATGTCGGCGATCAATCTGCACGGTTTGCAGCTGGCGAATCTAACGGCGTACAACGAGTACATTACCGACGTGATCATCGCTGTCATCGTCTACCTGGCAGCCTTCTCGCTGGTGATCAAACTGTGGCTCAACGGGAAAAAGCGCCAGGTCAAGCCGCAGCCGGCAGCGGCCGCTCCCCTGCCCGGCGCGGCAGAGCAGACGCAGCCGGATCCGACCGCATCGAACAACGGAAAGGAGGCGCAGGACTGATGTCTTTTCTGATTCGCCAAACGCTGATTTATGCCGTACCGCTGATGATTGTGGCGCTGGCCGGCATCTTTGCCGAGCGCAGCGGCGTGATCAACCTGGCGCTGGAAGGCATTATGATCTTCGGCGCGTTTATCGGCGTGCTGTTTGTCCGCCTGCTGCAGCAGGCAGGTCTGTTCGACGCCGCACAGGCAAGCGGCTCGTGGCTGGTGCTGCAGGGCTATATGCTGCTGACCATGCTGGTGGCGGCCTTGCTGGGCGCAGTCTTTTCGCTGCTGCTGAGCTTTGCCTCCATCAATCTCAAAGCCGACCAGACCATCGGCGGCACAGCGCTGAACATGCTGGCCCCCGCGCTGGTGCTGTTTCTGATCCGCATCATTGCCAACCAGAACACCCTGCAGCTGGTCAGCGGCGACGCCGCCAGCTGGTTTATGATCAAAAAAACCATGCTGGGCTATGACCGCACCGACGAGCTGGGCTTCTTTGCCGACACGTTCCTCAACAAAGTCTACCTGACCACCTATATCTGCGTGATCGTGTTCGTGATTCTTTCCGTGATTCTCTACAAAACGCGCTTTGGCCTGCGGCTGCGCGCCTGCGGCGAAAACCCGCAGGCAGCCGACTCGCTGGGCATTCATGTGGGCCGGATGCGCTATATCGGCGTGACCATCTCCGGGGCGCTGGCCGGCATGGGCGGCTTTGTCTATGCCCTGACCACGGCCAACTGCTCGGCCAACGGCGATGTGGCCGGGTTCGGCTTTCTGGCGCTGGCCGTCATGATCTTTGGCAACTGGAAGCCGCTGAACGTGGCCGGCGGCGCGCTGCTCTTCGGCCTGTTCAAGTGCATTGCCGCGTCCTATTCCACCCTGGACATCAATGGTGACGGCGTGTGCCTGCTGGCAACCCTGGGGATCAGCTCGAACCTCTATCGCATCCTTCCCTATCTGATCACGCTGATCGTCCTGGCCTTTACATCCAAGAGCTCGCGGGCGCCCAAGGCCGAGGGCGTTCCCTATGACAAGGGCAGCAGGTAAGCCAATGAACGACATTTTGATCCTTGGCATCGCCGGCGGCTCCGGCAGCGGCAAAACGACCCTGACCGACAATCTGCTGAAGCATTTTGGCAAGCAGGTAACGGTGATTCATCACGACAACTATTACCGAGCCCACAACGACCTGACGCTGGAGGAGCGCCGGTCGCTGAACTACGACTGCCCCGACGCCTTTGAGACCGAGCTGATGGTGGAGCACCTGCGCCTGCTGCGGCAGGGCCGCAGCATCCACTGCCCGGTTTATGACTATGCCATTCACAACCGCACCGAACAGACCCAGCGCATCGACCCCACCCCGGTGATGATTGTCGAAGGGATTCTGATCTTTGCCGAGCCGGCGCTGCGCAGCCTGATGGACATCCGCGTCTTTGTCGATACCGACGCCGACGTCCGCCTGGCGCGGCGCGTCCTGCGCGACGTTGAGTCCCGCGGAAGAACCGTGCGCAGCGTCATTGACCAGTGGCAGACCACGGTCAAGCCCATGCATGAGGCCTATGTCGAGCCGTCGAAAAAGAACGCCGACATCATCATCCCCGAGGGCGGCAACAACCAGGTTGCACTGGAGCTGCTGGTAGGCCGCATTCAGCGGCACTTCGGCAGCATATAATTCACTGAATCCGGCGGCTGCGGCGGGTACCGACGTGTATCCACCACTGCCGCCAAACCCAAAAAGAGGCGATGAGACCATGCCAGCACAGGTAACCAACTATCAATGCCCTGCCTGCACCGGTCCGCTGCCTTTTTCCAGCAGCTCCGGCAAGCTGGAGTGCGAATACTGCGGCTCGGCCTATGATGTGGCCGAAATTGAGGCGCTGTACGCGAAAAAAGAGGCCAAGGCTGCCGATGCGTATCAGAAAGCAAACGAAGCAAAAGACCAGCCGTCTTCCAGCCGCGAGGAGTGGGACACCTCCGGCCTGAGCAGCGACTGGGGCAGTGAAGGCGACAACCTGACGAGCTATAGCTGCCCCTCCTGCGGCGCCGAGTTGATCTGCGAGACGACAACCGCCGCCACTGCCTGCCCCTATTGCGGCAACCCGACCATTATCCCCGGGCAGTTTTCCGGCGCGCTGCGGCCGGACCTGATTGTCCCCTTCCAGGTGGACAAAAACGCGGCCATTCAGGCGCTGAAGGCCCACTACAAGGGCAAGCATTTTCTGCCCAAGGCGTTCAACGATGAAAACCATCTGCAAAAGGTGCAGGGCGTCTATGTTCCCTTTTCTGTTCGACGGCGTGGCGGAGGGCGAGATTCTCTGCAAGGCAACGCGCAGCCGCAGTTATACCTCCGGCGACTATCGCGTCACGGAAACCGAGCACTTTGACGTGCAGCGCAGCGGCAGCCTGCCCTTTGGAAAGGTGCCGGTCGATGCCTCCAGCAAGATGTCCGACGACTAGATGGACTCACTGGAGCCGAATGATTACAAGGGGCTGAAGGACTTTTCCACCGCCTACCTGCCGGGCTTCCTGGCAGACAAATACGATGTGAGTGTTGACGACTGCCGCAGCCGCGCTGATGAGCGCTGTGAAAACACGGCCGAGCAGGCGCTGCGCAGCACCATTGACGGATATGACACCTGCGCCACCGAGAAAAAAGGCATCCGCCTGCACCGGGGCAAGGTTCACTATGCGCTGTTCCCCGTCTGGGTACTGAACACCCAGTGGAAAGGGGAAAACTTTCTCTTTACCATGAACGGTCAGACCGGCAAGCTGGTTGGCAACCTCCCTGTCAGCCGCGGAAAATACTGGGCCACCTTTGCCTCAATTGCCGCGGCTGCATCTGCCGTTGGCTGCGCCCTTATGATGGCGCTGCTGCACTGAAAGGGGGCGCAAGGATGAAATGTACATTCACCTGCCTGCTGGCAGTTTTGCTGCTGGGCCTGTGCCTGTTTTTTCCCGCGGCAGCCGCGGACAACTACTGGAATGTCACGGACGAGGCCGACCTGCTGACCTATGACGAGTGGGCAACGCTGGAGGATATGACCCAGCGCATCTCGGAGCAATATCAGTGCGGCGTTTACATCTACACCGTGGAAGACTATACCGACGATACGGACGAAGGCCCTTATGAGGCCGCATACACCATCTGCCACGATCTGGAAATTGTCGAAGGCCCCCAGTGCAACGGCGTGATTCTGCTGCTGAGCATGCGCGACCGGAAATACGCCACCTTCGTCTATGGTGAGAAAGCGCTTTACGCCTTTGACGACTATGGCCGCGAAGCGCTGGAGGACGAGTTCCTCGATCAGCTTCACGACGACCAGTGGTACGACGCCATGGTGGGCTTTGCGTCCGGCTGCGAGGAATATCTGTCGCTGGCCGCTCTCGGAACCCCCGTGCGCGCATCGTACACCTGGGTCTATGTGCTGGTTGTGGTGATTTCACTCCTGCTGGCGCTGATTGTCTGCTCGGTGATGAAGAGCCGCAGCCGCTCCGTCCGCAAAGGAACCGAGGCAGCGGCCTATGTATCCGGCGACCTGAACCTGACCAGCCGCAGCGACGTGTATACCCACACCACCGAAACCCGCACCAAGATCGAGCACGAAAGCTCTTCCTCCGGCGGCGGCAGCATCATTCCGGCGGCGGCGGAGCCGGCCGCAGCGGCAGCTTCTAACGCAGCGGTTGTCCCCCGCAGCAGCAAGATAAGACAGCAAACAGCAGCGGGCACCGGTTTTCGGTGCCCGCTGCTGTTGATGATTTGCTTTTTCGCTGTTTGTTACAGCTGCATCTGTATGTTACGCCTGCGTAAAAAACGCAGGAACTCCGGCATCCATTTCGACCAGAACGCATCGTCGTGCTGGCCCTGCTCCGGCTCCAAATAGGTATAATCATACTCCGCCTCGATCACCGTCTGAAACTGCTCTGCCCACTCCTGCAGCCGCTCCTTCTGCGGCAGCTACGACTTGTTGTCCGAGCCGCCGCCATGCAGCAGATAGACAACCTGGCAGTCGTCCTCCTGCTTTGCCGGCGCAGCAATCAGCACATCCGCCTCCCTCTGCAAAATGTCTGAGTAGAAATCCAGCTGATAGAATGACATGGTCGTTCTATCCTTTTGGTTTTAACTTTAATCTGCCGCAGGTGCGGCAGATATTTTTTTCATCCACTTTCGGCTCTTCAGGCGGAAGAAGCACCAGACGCACTTGATGATCTGGTCGATCTTCAGCATGGAATAAATCCAGAACGGGGGCCAGTGCCACACCAGGCCCGCCAGCGCGCCCAGCGGGATCGAGGCAACCCACAGGAACAGGATGTCGCCCGCCATCAGGAATTTGGTGTCGCCGCCGGCGCGGAGCACGCCCTTGGTCAGGATGGAGTTCATCGCCTGGAACACCACGATCAGGATGATGGAGTCCATCAGCTGCCAGCTGATGGACTTGGCTTCCTGGGACACATGGTAATAGTTGATCACCGGTCCGCGGACAATCAGAATGACGATGGCCGCAAACAGACCCACTGCTGCGCCCAGCATCAGGAAGGTATAGCCCTGCTTCTGCGCCTTGTCATACTCACCGCGGCCCATGGTGTGGCCGGTAAGGATGCAGCTGGCATGGGACACGCCCTGCGTCAGCACCGAGCTGAGCTGCTGCACCACCATGGTCACCGAGTTGGCCGCCACAAAGGTGTCGCCAATGCGGCCCATGATCATGGCCACCGAGTTGTTGCCCAGCGCCAGCAGGCCGTCGCTGATCAGCACCGGGATGCTGATGCGCAGATATTCGTGCAGCAGGTCCTTGCAGGGCACCAGCAGCGTGCGGATGCGATAGCTGATCCGGTCGTCCTTAAAGAAGAAATAGCCGCAGATAAACACCAGCTCGAACACGCGGGCAATGAGCGTCCCCAGCGCCGCGCCGGCAATTTCCATGCGCGGCGCGCCCAAGTTGCCAAAGATGAACACCCAGTTGAAAAACACATTGACAAAAAACGCGATAATCGACGAAATCAGCGGGATTTTCACCTGACCCACGCTGCGCAGCACGATGGTGCAGGTCAGCGAAAGACCCATGCAGTAATACGTCGGCATAATCCAGCGCAGATAGGTCGCGCCATAGGCGACCGTCTGCTCATTGGAGGTATAGATGCGCATGACCAACCTGGGGCAGATCAGCGTCGTCAGGAAAAACACGCTGGCAAAGCCCAGTACGATGCGCAGCATGATGGTGATGGCCTTGCGCAGGCTGTTCTTCTCCCCCATGCCCCAAAAGCGCGCCGTGAGCACCGAGGCGCCCATCCCGATGCCCATGCAGAAGATCTGAAACAGATTGATAAACTGACTGGCCTGTGACGAGGCCGAAAGCTGGATGTCGCCCATGCTGCTAAGCATGATGGTGTCCATCAGGTTGATGCCCACCGTAATCAGCTGCTGGGCGGAGACCGGTACCGCGATTTTCAGAATATCGCGGTAAAACGATCGATCGCCTAAGTATTCTTTCCATTTGCCTTGCATTGCTTTGATGATCCTTTCCCATTTATTGTCCCTTTGCTGCTTTACAGCAAAGCGTATTATAAAGTATGGAGGAACTCCATAGTCAAGTTAAAAAAGTGAAAAGGCCGCTGAAATTTCAGCGGCCCACCTCGATAGCGATTTCTATGACATAATTGGCAGCTTCCTGTTCGCAAATATATCCAATCAGCTCTGTCTCATAGGCGTTGCCGCGCACCGTCCAACCCTCCTGCCGGATATAGTCCATCAGTCTGTCATAGGACTGCGGCAGGCTGTCATAGGCTCCATGGTGCCGCAGCACGGCGTATTGGCCCTGCGGCCGCGTGATCAGCAGTACGTCGTGCCGCGCCGGTCCGGGGAACCGCCCTGTGCGGACGCAGAAATAGTTCAGGTCATAGCACTGCGCCAGCAGATGCTCCTTCGAGATGACAGCGCAGCGCAGATAGTCCCCCTGCAGGCCCTTGCCACGGCACAGGCGCAGAAACTTCCGCACTGCCGTCATCCTGGCCCGGCGGTCGTGCAGCGTGTCGGAGGCGACGGAGACAACCATATACTGTTCCTCGCACCGCTGCTGAATTGCCGGCTGATCCAGCGCGCACTGCGCGCCCCGTTCCATCTGCTGGGCTGTAAAGTCCAGCCGCTGGCACAGCGTCTGCAGCTGGCCGATCTGCTCCTTCAGCGCCCGGGACTGCTTTCTCAGCAGGCTAAGCATTTCTTCGGTGTTGCGGTTTTCCAGATAGGTTTTCATCTGCTTGAGCGGCAGGCGTGAGTCGCGCAGCAGCAGCAGCAGGTCAAAGGTGTGAACCTGATCCAGAGAGTATACCCGGTAGCCGTTTTCTGCAACCAGCTCCGGGCTGAACAGCCCGATTTTGTCATAATACAGCAGTGTGTCCTTGCTCACGCCGCACAGGTCGGCAAATTCCTGCGGCAGCAGGCCGTCGCTTGCTTTCATTGGCATCCCTCCGCTGCATTTCCCGGCACAGGCCGGGGGTCTCCATTATTCTAGCACGCAGCGCCGGACTGGTCAACCGCGAGACGACATTGCCACGGCGCAGCAGGTGTCCGCCGCGCCGTGGCAATGCAAAACAGAAGTAAAAACGAAACAGAAAGGTTATCGGATCTCGAGCGTCACCGTCGTTTCCTGCAGGGATTCCGCAGTGAACGTCACAGTCGCCTCACCCGGCGCGTCGGCCTGAATCATGGCCAGCAGCAGACCGGCGGACATCTTCCGCTCGGCCGCGCCGTAAAGGCTCAGGTCGGTCAGGTCGCCGCTGTCCATGCCCACCAGATGGGCCGGTCCCGTCACCCGGCAGGAAACGACCGGTGCGGCGTCCGGCACAACGCGCCCCTGCGCGTCCAGCGCCGAAATGTCCACGTGGGCAATCCCGTCGACAGCCAGCGTCAGCCGGTCGCTGTGCGCCGCCAGCCGCTCGGCCGCGCCGGTAGTCTGCACAACGCACTCAGCCACTGGCTCGCCGCCGATGTATCCCACAGCCTTCAGCTCGCCCGGCTCATAGGGCACGTCCCAGACCAGATGCAGGTCGTTGGTGGTGGGCGCGCCGCCTTTGCTGCGGCGCTCGTTCCAGGCCTTTTCCACGCCATAGC
>CACXCV010000232.1 GCA_902766215.1 Oscillospiraceae bacterium | reverse complement strand
TCCAGCGTGGCCGTGGTCACAGTGGTCTGAAACTGGGTTTCGTCCTTCATCACCGCCTCGGCCGTCTCGCGGTAGGAGGTGGAGAGGTTGCCGTGGTGAATCAGAAAGCGGTCCGGCTCGCCGTTGGCCTCGCAATACTGGCGCAGAGTGGTGGTCACGGCCTCGCACTCCTCGCGGGAGTTGACAAACACCAGGCACTTTTTCCCCCGGGTGTGCTCAAAGATATAGCCCATGCCGGGGTCAGCCTGGGCGGGGGCCTGGTCGGTGCTGGGCTCAAGCACCGTCTGGGCCGAGACGGGCGCCGTCTTGTCGGCAGCCTGCGGCCCGGTGATGAAAAAGTGCTCCATGCTCAGCCGCCAGCGGACGCCCTTGCTCTCGATGCGCGGGATGGCGCAGCCCCGGCCGGTGCCGGCGCTGAGACAGGCTCCGGTGCGCTCGAGGTCGCCGATGGTGGCCGACAGGCCGATCCGCCGGGGATTGACCCCTGCCAGCCGCGTCAGCCGCTCGATGAGGCACAGCGTCTGCCCGCCCCGGTCGCCGCGCAGCAGCGAATGCACCTCGTCGATGACGATAAAGCGCAGGTCGCCGAACAGGCGCGGCACGTCGGCATGCTTGTGCAGCAGCAGCGCCTCCAGCGACTCGGGCGTGATCTGCAGAATACCGGAGGGATGGCGCAGGAGCTTGTTCTTGTGCGACTGGGCCACGTCGCCGTGCCAGTGCCAGACGGGGATGTTTGCCTCGCGGCAGAGGTCGTTGAGCCGGCAGAACTGGTCGTTGATCAGCGCCTTCAGCGGGCCAATGTAGATGGCCCCCACCGAGCGGGGCGGATCCTCGGAAAACAGCGTGAGGATGGGGAAGAAGGCCGCCTCGGTCTTCCCCGAGGCGGTGGAGGCGCACAGCAGCACGTTGTCCTCGGTGCCGAACACCGCCTCGCCCGCCGCCACCTGCACCGCGCGCAGGGATTCCCAGTTGTTCTGATAGATAAAGTCCTGGATAAACGGCGCATAACGGCCAAATACGTTCATAAGCCCTCCGGCGCGGCGCGCTCAGATTTCAAATTCTTCAAATTCCTTCTCCAGCGGCTGCTGGTCGATCTCTGTCCGGGCATATTGGAACTGGCCGGAGCCCAGCAGGCCCTCCACCGTCAGGTCCGGGTTCTGGCAGAGGATGTTCAGCAGCTCGATAAAGTCGCGGATGACCTCGCGGGGGGTCAGGTTGGCGTCGGCGCCGATGCGGTCGAACTCAATCTGGATAAAGCGCACCAGGTCGTCCTGGGTCAGCCGCGGGGGATAGTCGTACAGGCCGGCATGGATGTCGGCCAGCTTTTCTGTCAGCACCAGCAGCTCCTCATAGCTCAGCGGCTGCAGGCGGATCACCGGGGCCAGCATGTCGGCCACGCCGCCCTCGCGGGCAAAGCGCCCCGTCTCCAGCCGCGAGCGCAGCGCTTCATAGCTGTACACGCCGCGGCGGGTGTCCTCAATGCACTGGGGCGTGCCGGAGAGGATCACGCCCAGGTGCCGGGCCTTGCCCTGCAGGGCGTCGTTATACATGGTAAGGATCTTTTCATAGTTATACTGGCGGGTGATGCTGTTGGGAATCTTATAGATGTTCACCAGCTCATCGATGAGGATCAGCAGGCCGCTGTAGCCGGCCTGGCGGAAAAAGCTGGCAAAAAGCTTCAGGTAATCGTACCAATCGTCGTCGGTGATGATGATGCCGACGCCCAGTTCCTGCCTCGCCTCGGTCTTTGTTGCGTATTCGCCGCGGAACCACCGGATGACGCGTGCCTTTTTCTCCTCGTCGCCGTCCACGTAAGAACGGTAATAAATGGCAAGCAGCCTGGAGAAATCGAAACCGTGTACCAGATCTGAGAGCGTGCCGATGACCTGGTAGATCTGCTTTTCGACCTGGGCTGAGAAAGCCTCAGAAGAGGGATCGAAGCCGCTGTTCGCGGCGACATCTGCCTGGATCCCGCTGATCCAGCGGTCCAGGATGAGGGTGAGCGCACCGCCTTCCGGGCGGGTCTTGGTGGACATGTTGCGCACCAGCTCGCGGTAGGTG
>CACXCV010000231.1 GCA_902766215.1 Oscillospiraceae bacterium | reverse complement strand
TTGTAGTCCACAGCGCCGCTTTCGGTCATGGGAACGTGATCCAGCGGCAGCGTGGTCACCTGGAACATCTCGCCTGCGCCCTCGCAGTCAGAGCCGGTGATCAGCGGCGTGTGGACATAGACAAAGCCGCGCTCCTGGAAGAAGCTGTGGATGGCAAAGGCAATCAGGCTGCGTACGTGGAACACGGCCTGGAAGGTGTTGGTGCGGGGGCGCAGATGGGGGATGGTGCGCAGAAATTCCATGGAGTGGCGCTTTTTCTGCAGGGGGTAGTCCGGCGCGGAGGGCCCCTCCACCTCGATGCTGGCGGCCTGAATTTCAAAGGGCTGCTTGGCCTCGGGCGTGAGGACCAACGTGCCCTCGACAATGACGGCGGCGCCGACATTGAGCTTGCTCAGCGCGGCAAAGTTTTCCTGGGTGTCGTGATAGACCACCTGTACCGTGTCGAAGAAGGTACCGTCGCTGACGACCAGAAAGCCAAAATTTTTGCTGGCGCGGTTGGAGCGCACCCAGCCGCCCACACGGACGGTTTTGTCCGCATACTGTGCAGTTTGCTTGAACAGCTCTTTTACCGAGGTCAGGGTCATAACCAAACAGTCCTTTCGTAACCCCGCCGCAGGCAGCGGACGGGGATTCTTCACTGATATGCTGATATGATGCATTATACCCCAGAATGGATGAAAATTCAACCACCGGAGGCATGGTAAAAATGTGCTAGAATACTTGCAAAATTCGCCGCCGGGCTGTACAATGGGCATATGCTTTGTATGCTGAGGGATAAGCTGATCCCAGAGGGGGAGGACAAATGGACGCTGACTTTTCCGCCGTGGTGCAGGCGCACCGGGCGAAATATCCGCTGATGCAGCCGCAGGACTATGCCAAGCTGGCCTATCAGAGCGAGTTTGGGCCAGAGCACATGGCCCCGTCGGTGGAAGACGCTGCGGCCTTGCTGGAGCGGGAGTGGGCGGAGGTACCGGCGGAGCAGCCGCCTGCCGCGCCCGTGGACATCGGCGGCGGGCTGTGCCGCTTTTCCCTCGGCCGGGAGACGGACATTCCGGCGGCTTCGGCGCTGCTGGCGAAGCTGTTTTGCCGCACGGCCCGGTCCCACCGCGGCACGCGGGAGGGCCTGGAGCAAAAGCTTGCCCTGCTGGCGGAGCTGGATGTCCCCGGCATGGCCGTCTGGCTGGCGCAGTATCGTACGGCAGGTTGTCCGGCGGTGCACCATAGCGAGGTCTACCGCGCGGCGTATCACCCCCGGTACCGGCTGCTGGAATGGGAATATGCCCGGTTCTGGCCTGCGCTGCGGGCGGTGTGGAGCCTGGCGCGGCGCGGCACGCCGGCGCTGGTGGCCATCGACGGGCGCTGTGGCAGCGGCAAGACAACCCTTGCCGCCCTGATTGCGGCGCTGACGCCTTGCAACGTGCTGCACATGGACGACTATTATCTGCCAGTGGCTCAACGGACTGCCGACTGGGAGCAGACCCCCGGCGGCAACATCGCCCTGGCACGCTTCCGGCAGGAGGTGCTCCAGCCGCTGCAAAATGGGCAGAGCATCGTCTGCCGCGCCTTTGACTGCGGCACGCAGCAGCTCCGGCAGCCGGCAACGCTGCCCCGGCTGCCGCTGACCGTGGTGGAGGGGAGCTATTGCCTGCATCCCCTGCTACGGGAGAGCTATGACCTGACGGTGTTTGTAGACTGCAGTCCGGAGGAGCAGCTGCGCCGCCTGCGACAGCGGGAGGGTGCGTATGTGCAGATATTCCTGCAGCGCTGGATCCCCATGGAGGAGCGCTATCACGCGGCCTGCGCCGTGCGGCAGCACGCGATGATTACCGTGGACAACACGGCGCCGTGAGCCGCAGTGCAGCCGCACAAGAAAGAGAAAAGGAGAAAGCAAAATATGAAACACGGCAATCGCTACATCAAAAACCTGGTCCTGTCGGCCATGTTCCTTGCCCTGGGCATTGTCCTGCCCTTTGTCACGGGGCAGGTGCCTCAGGTGGGCAGCATGCTGCTGCCCATGCACATCCCGGTTCTGCTCTGCGGATTTATCTGCGGCTGGCAGTATGGCGGCGTGGTGGGCTTTGTCCTGCCACTGCTGCGCCATCTGATGTTTGGCATGCCCCCGCTGCTGACGGCGGTGGCCATGGCCTTTGAGCTGGCCGTCTATGGCATCGTGACCGGCCTGCTGTACCGGCTGCTGCCGCGGAAGAACGTCGTCAGCCTCTACATCTCACTGATCAGCGCCATGCTGCTCGGCCGCGTGGTGTGGGGTGTGGTGCGCGTGGTCATGACCGGCGTGGCCGGCGAGGTCTTCACCTGGAAGCTGTTCCTGGCTGGCGCGTTTGTCAACGCTGTCCCCGGCATCATCCTGCAGCTGGTGCTTATCCCGGCACTGATGGTGATCCTGGGCCGGGCCGGCCTGGTGCAGTATGACGCCGGCAAAAAGAAGCAATCGGCATAAGCCTGTCCGCCGCCCGGCGATTCGACTGAATCGCCGGGCGGTTTTCTGCGCTGACGCGGCTTTTTCGCACGGTTCACACGGGGAGATTACTAACTTTTTGTAATGTTTTTGAAAAGTGGTGGAATATTACGACACGCTATGCTATGATATCCGGAGAAAGACGCGAAAAAGGAATGGGATTATGCGCAAACGGAACAAAAAAGACCTTGCACCGGCGCAGCCTGCTGTGCCGCGCCTGGCGACCAGCGCGGACTATGGCCTGACCGAGCTGCAGGCGCAGCAGCGGCGCGACGCGGGACTGATCAACACGCCGGTGGAGTCGCCCACCAAGACGGTCAGGCAGATTATTCTGGGCAATGTGTTCACCTATTTTAATATGATTTTCATCCTGCTGGCAGTGCTGCTGATCACGGTGGGCGCCTATACCGAGTGTTCGTTTCTGGGCGTGATTCTGATCAACACCGTCATCGGCACAGTGCAGGAGATCAATGCCAAGCGCAAGCTGGATCAGCTGACGCTGCTCAACCAGCCCAAGGTGACGGTGATCCGCGAGGGCGAGGCACGTCCCATCGCCACAGAAAAGCTGGTACTGGACGATGTGGTCGAGTTTGTCACCGGCAACCAGATCTGCGCCGACGGCGTGGTGCTGGGCGGCGAGGTGCAGGTCAACGAATCGCTGGTGACCGGCGAGTCGGACGAGATTTTGAAAAAGCCGGGGGACAAGCTGCTCTCCGGCAGCTTTATCGTCTCGGGCGCGTGCCGCGCCCGGCTGGAGGCGGTGGGTGCCGACAGCTTTGCCGCGCACCTGACCCTTGAGGCCAAGCAGGCCAAGAAGAAAAAGCGCAGCGGCATGATCTACTCGCTGGACTGGCTGCTGAAGGTCATCGGCGTGGGGATTATCCCCATCGGCTACCTCCTGTACCGGCGGCAGACGGCCATCCTGGGCCTGAGCCATGCCGAGGGCGTGGTGAACACCACAGCGGCGCTGGTGGGCATGATCCCCGAGGGGCTGTATTTGCTGGTGAGCGTGGCGCTGGCCATGAGTGTGCTGCGCCTGGCGCGCAAGCGCACGCTGGTACAGGACGACAACTGCATTGAGACGCTGGCGAGGGTGGATGTGCTGTGTGTGGACAAGACTGGCACCATCACCGAGCCGGAGATGCAGGTCTCCGGCCTGATCCCCCTGGACGAGTGCGACTTGGAGACGGCCGAAGCCGCCATGCGCGACTTTGCCGGCAACATGCACGCCGACAACTTTACCATGCAGGCGGTGATCGACCGCTTTCAGCCCGGCCAGTGCCGCCAGGCGCAGCAGATTGAGGGCTTTTCCTCGGTGACCAAGCGCAGCGCGGTGGATTTTGGCGGCGGCGAGGCATATCTGCTGGGTGCGCCGGAATTTCTGCTGGGCGAGGGCTTTGAAGCCTATCGCCAGCAGATTGAGGAGCACACGGCTCGCGGCTGCCGGGTGCTGCTGCTGTGCGCGGCCGAGTCGCTGGCCCAGGACGCGCCGCGCCGCCCCATGGCGCTGGTGCTGCTGGAGAACCAGATCCGTGCCAACGCGGCCGAGA
The DNA here is from genome assembly GCA_902766215.1 of Oscillospiraceae bacterium. Lineage (GTDB taxonomy): Bacteria > Bacillota > Clostridia > Oscillospirales > Oscillospiraceae > RUG11142. Next base: position 5,397 of record CACXCV010000231.1, on the reverse strand, counting down.
CCTTCCGCTGGTTCCGTGAGCAGAACGTGGCCATCAAGGTCATCTCCGGTGACACGCCGCTGACGGCGGCCGCCGCGGCCGAGGCCGCGGGCATCCCGGGCACCGAGCTGTGGGTCGATGCCTCCACGCTGCAAACGCCGGAGGAAGTGGCGGCGGCCGCCACGCGCTATACGGTGTTTGGCCGCGTGAAGCCCGAGCAGAAGCGCCAGATTGTGCAGGCGCTGCAGAAGGCGGGCCACACCGTGGCCATGACCGGCGACGGTGTGAACGACGTGCTGGCGCTCAAGTGCGCCGACTGCTCGGTGGCCATGGCCTCGGGCAGCGACGTGGCCTCGCAGGTGGCGCACATGGTGCTGCTGGACAGCGACTTTGCCGCCATGCCGGCGGTGGTGGCCGAGGGGCGCCGCGTGATCAACAACATCGAGCGGGCGGCCTCGCTGTTCATTATGAAAAATATCTTCTCGTTCTTCCTAGCGATTATCTCCATCACGGCCGTGTTCGCCTACCCGCTGGAGCCGCTGCAGATCTCGCTGATGAGCGCGCTGTGCATCGGCATCCCGTCGTTCTTCCTGGCGCTGGAGCCCAACGAGAGCCTGGTTCGCGGGCGCTTTTTGCCCAATGTGCTGCACCGGGCCTTCCCTTCGGCGCTGACCTGCCTGTTTTCGGTCATCTATGTGGTGATGTTTGCCGACGCCTTTCCCATCGACGATGCGGTGGTTAACACCATTGCCTCGGTGCTGCTGACGGCGGTGGGCTTTTTCTCGCTGTGGCTGGCCTGCCGGCCGCTGAACCTGAAGAAATACGGCCTGATTGCCGCCATGGTGCTGCTGTATCTGCTGGCGGTCATTCTGGTGCCGCAGCTGTTCCACCTCTGCCCGCTGGGCTATGGCGGCTGGCTGCTGCTGGTGGTGTTTCTGCTGCTGATGCCCTCGGTGCTGTTTGCGCTTTCCAAGCTGGACTATGCCGTCCAGCAGTGGGTTGAAACACTGCGCCGCACGGCCCGCTTTGCCAAGAACGAAATCAGGCAGTCGCACCACCGTGAGCACGAGTGAGCGCACGCATCGGCCGGGGGCCGACGGTGCCGCACCCTGAAAACAGCAAAGCTGGGCAGAAAGGGGCTGGAATCCTTCGCGGGGCTGTGCTATAATAGGACAAGTTTGCATCAAGGAGGCACCGCCATGGACGAGCAGGATAAGCAGGACAAGCAGCCGGCCGAGCCGGAAACGACAACCGAGCCGGCGCTGGAAACCAGAGCGCAGCTGCTCAGGCGCTGGGGCGGGCTGGTGGTCTGCACGCTGATCCTCATCGGCTGTGCGCTGCTGGCCGGCAAGGCGCTGCAGAAGATTGTCACCATCCCCACGGTGTATGAGCAGACCGTGAGCATCGACATCAACGACCTGTATGGCGCGTGGCGCTATACGGGCATCGCCCACCAGTGGGCAGGCTCCACCCAGACGCTGGAGGCGGCGGAGAGTGCCATGGAGGGCACGGTGTTTGCCTTTACGGAAAAAGAATTTCTGGCCGTGGGCGGGCAGAACTGGTCGGTGGAGCGGCCGCAGTATATTCTCCATGCGCTGGGCGAGCCGACGGGCGTGTTTGACGATGTAAAGGCCTGGCTGGGGGACGACGTGCTGGGATACTACGCCGTGCTTTCTGCCGGCGGCACGGTCAAGCCCTATCGGATTTATTTCTCGCTGGACCAGTATTGGATTGCCGAGTATACGGACAACACGGCCGATGGCAGCGTGGTGCTCTATGATCTGTATCAGATTAAAAAAACAGAATAAAGCCACAGCGGCGGCTGCCATTGGCAGCCGCCGCTGTTTTCTGCGGTGAGATGGAATTGGGTGTTATGCGCCGATGGTGGCCTGAATACGCACCTGCAGCGTGCCGGGGCCCGCATCGGTGGCGGCGGGGACGCTCAGCGCGCCGCTGACCGGCAGCGTAAAGAGCCGCGTGCCGGTGTGGAACGAATAGTCGGTGGTGGGGGTCTCCGTGTCGCCGCCCACCGAGAGGTAAACCGCATCGACGGTGGCGATGTTGGCGGGGAGGACGTCCTCAATACGGATGTCCTCCGCCGGGAGCGTGCCGCTGTTGCGCAGCAGCAGCGTGTAGTTCAGCGTGTCGCCCACGCAGACCGATTCCTGGTCGGCCTGCTTGGTGATGCACACGTCAGCATATTGCTCGGGGCAGATGGTGGCGCAGTCAGAGCCGCTGCAGCTGCCGGTTTCGCAGCAGATGGTAACGGTGTTGGTAATGCAGGGCAGGGGTGCGGGGAGCTGGCAGGCGACGCGCGCGGCATAGACGACGACGGCGGTGCTGTCAACGACCAGCGGGTCTGGCAGCGTAAAGCGCAGGCCGCTGCCGCAGTGGGTGGGCGTCAGCGGCGTAACCACGTCGCCGATGATCAGCCGGGCCGAGCCGGGCACATAGGTCAGGGGCGGCGTGCATTCCTCCTCCGCGCCCAGGTTATCCACAAAGCAGAGGCCGCACAGCGGCTTGCTGCCAGTGTTGGTCAGCAGCACCAGAAACGTGACCGGCTCGCCCAGGCGATAGGTCTCCGGGGCGGCGTACTTTTCAATGGCGCAGCCATAGCAGTTGAGCAGGGTGGTGGTCACGTCGTTGGACTGGGCCGTCAGGGGGCCGGCACTGCCGTCAAAGGTATAGGACAGCGTGGCGTTGTTGGTAAAGGTGTCCATCCAATCATCCTTTCAGACAAAGAGTGGGAGCATTGCTCCACGCCAGCTTATGCCAAAGCCTGCCGGCAGGTTCCGACAGGCTTTGGCATGTTTGATGCAGTTAATAAACCACCACGGTGGATTGCAGCGGCAGATATTGATCCAGCCAGGCAACGTCCTCGTCGCGCATGCGGATACACCCGGCCGAGACAGGCTGGCCCAGGCGCGCGTCCAGCAGCGCCCCGGAGGGCGTGTAGGTGCGCGAGTGGAAGGCGTGCCCGCCGTTGAACACCAGCACGGGGCGGACGTAGTAATCGCCGAAGTCCCACTGCTCCTGCCGGTATTGATAGGCAAAAACGCCGGCGATGGTGGGCGTGCTGTTCTTTCCGGTGGCCACAGTGAAGCACTGTGCCAGCTTCCACTGCCCGGCGCTGCCCAGAAACACGTTGACCCGCTGGGTTTTCAGACTGACCCAGACCAGATAGGGCGTGGGACTGGTATAGCCAGATTGGTTAACATAACTCTCTTTTTCGAAGGTGGTGTAGTCCGATGCCCGGACATAGTTTTCCTGGGAAATGGCGATGGCATCAGCCCTGACCCAGCCGGTGCGGCCATCGGGCAGAGCCAGCTTGGCCGACAGACCGGAGCAATAGTTGACATATGTAGCGGTCGTGCCCTGATTGACCCAGCCAATGTACTGGCGCAGCTGCATGTCGGCATAGAGCGCGGTGCCTGTCTGCACGGTGGCCTGCACCTGGATGGTTTCGATTTTCGGCACGGCCAGCTCGGCGTGGAGATTGACCGGCTGCGCGACTGTGATCCGTTCGCTGCCCAGCGACAGGACGGCCCGCAACTGCCCCTTTGGCAGCGGCTGGTCATAGCGGATGGGCGCGGCAAGCCACAGATCGGCCGAATCGGTCAGGACAACCGATTCTTCGCCCAGAACCGTCTCACCCAGCAGCCATTGCAGCTGCAGCTGCCGGGCAGCGCCCAGCGGCAGCGGCTCACTGCAGGACAGGTGCAGCACGGCGTTCAGCGTGGGCGAGTCGGGCACCGGCTCGGCAGTGACCTCCAGGCCGGCACTGACGGCCGACAGGCTGCAGGACACGGCCTGGGCCATGGATGCGGCGCGCAGACGGATGCCGCCGTCGCAGACCAGCAGCTGGCCGGCGGCCGCGTTGTCCAGACACAGCTCGCCGCTGCCGCGGATCACCAGCCGGCCGGAGACGGCAGCGTCCTTTAATTTGGCGCTGCCGCCGCCGCTGCGGCAGAGATACAGGTCGCCGTCGATGGACAGTCCCTCGGGCAGCGCAGCGCTGGCGGGCAGAATGGCTGTGCCGCCGCTGCCGCTGCACACGCGGCCGGTTAAGTTGAGCAGCAGCTGGGCCAGCTCCTCCAACGAGACGGGGTCCTGCGGCCGCAGCAGGCCGCCGCTGCCCTGCACCAGCCCTGCCTGCACCAGACCCGCCGTGGCCGGCGCGGCCCAACTACCCAGCTGATTCCGGTCTGAAAACCGGTCCAGCACCGTCAGGCTGCCGTCCGGCAGGGCAAAGGCGCGGGAGAGAATGACAAAGGCTTGCTGCCGCGTTACCGGCTCGTCGGGGCAGAGCTTTCCGTCGATGCCGCGCAGCAGCCCCAGCGCCAGGGCGCGCTGAAGCGCCTGCGCATAGGGATGGCTGTCCGGCACGTCCGGAAACGCATCCAGCGGCGCGGCGGTCTCCAGCCCCAGCAGCTGCGTGACCATATAGGCCAGCTCGGCCCGGGTGGCCGGGGCGGCGGTCTGTGCCGCTTCCGGCGGCAGCATGGCGGTTTCGGCCGCATATTCCAGGGCACTGTCAGCCCAGTGGGCAGAAGCGGCCGGGGCGCAGAGCAAACACACTGCCAGCGCCCCGGCAATCAGTTGTTGTTTCATATTCGGACACCGTCCTGATGCTCCGGCAGCATGGTCTGCGCCAGAATGGTTTGTTCGGCGTGTTCCAAGATCCGCCGGTAGGGGGTGTGGTGCAGCAGGCGCAGCGCCTCGGCCCGGGAGACAAAGCGCGCCTCGAGAATCTCGGTCCGCTGCAGCTGCGGCACATGGTCTATCCGGCCCAAAAAGAGCACGACGGTTTTCTTTCGCTGGTGCCCCAGCGAATAGGTCAGCGTTTCCCGAAAGCCGGGGATAGGCGTGCAGGTCTGCTGCGTCTCCTCAAACAGCTCGCGGGCGGCGGTTTGGTGTTCGGATTCAAAGCACTCCATGTGCCCCTTGGGAAAGCTCCAGGTGCGGGAGCCGCGCTGGAGCAGAATCAGGTATTCGATCCCCCGGGGCGAGAAGCGGTATGGGATGAGTCCGCAGGAGCGCTCGTACAGGGCGCTGATGCGGCTGTGAAAGAACTGCTCCTGAAAATGGACCTGCTCCATGATCTGCCCCTGGTGCAGATGCAGGCGCGGCGGTGCGACGACCCACTTGCACTCGAGGTCGTCCCAGCGGCGGATCACGGCGATCACCGGCCCGGTAAACTGCTCGACCGGGTGATGAATGCCCAGCACATAGGCGTCCTGCGGCTCACCGTCGCCGCCCTCCACGCCGGCAACATAGCCATAGTTGACGGGATAGCGCAGCCCGGGGTGCTCGGGGTGGGTGCTGCCCAGCGGGCGATCGACGGTGACGGTCACGGTTTTTCCCAGTATGGCCTCGCGCATGATGGCCCCCTTCCTGACGGCGCGGCCGGCGCCGTCG
>CACXCV010000230.1 GCA_902766215.1 Oscillospiraceae bacterium | reverse complement strand
GGCAACTGGCCGGGCGTCACCGTGGAAAAGAAGGAAGGCAAGCTGAAAAAGCATGATGACGTGGTCATCATGGATCTGCCGGGCATCTATTCCCTGTCCCCCTACACGCTGGAAGAGGTCGTGGCCCGCAACTATCTGATCAACGAGCGGCCCGACGCCATCCTGAACATCATCGATGGCACCAACCTGGAACGCAACCTCTATCTGACCACCTAACTGACCGAGCTGGGCATCCCGGTGGTGATTGCCATCAACATGATGGACGTGGTCCGCAAGAACGGCGACCAGATCAACGTCAAGGAGCTGTCCCGCGAACTGGGCTGCAAAATTGTTGAGATTTCAGCCCTGAAGGGCGACGGCGTGATGGAGGCGGCCGAGGCGGCCGTCAGCGCGGCCAAGTCGACCAAAACCGTGCCCATGCACACCTTCTCCGGTCCGGTGGAGCACGCACTGGCACACATTGAAGAGGCTGCCGTACATACCATGCCGCTGGAGCAGCAGCGTTGGTACGCCATCAAGATTTTCGAGCGCGACGACAAGGTGCTGGAAAAGCTGAACATTCCCGCGCAGGTGATGTCCCACATCGAGGAGGACATCAAGGCGGCGGAAAAAGAGCTGGATGACGATGCCGAGAGCATCATCACCAACGAGCGCTATGTCTACATTGCCAGCATCATCAAAGGCTGCCTGAAGAAAAAGAACGTGGGCAAGCTTTCGACCTCTGACAAGATCGACCGCGTGGTGACCAACCGTTGGCTGGGACTGCCGATTTTTGCGGTGGTCATGTTCCTGGTGTATTACATCTCCATGGTAACGGTTGGCTCGGCCGCGACCGACTGGGCCAACGACGGCCTGTTCGGCGACGGCTTCCATCTCTTCGGCATCGGCTCGAGCGCATACACCGAAGCGGCCGACGCCTATGGCGAGGCCTCGGCCATTGTCGACGGCTATGACGCCTATGTCGAAGCCAACGGCGAGCCGGCCGACGGCACCTTCACCTATGAGGTGGAGGACGAAGAAACTCTGGCTGTGACGGAAGAGACCGCCACCACCGCGGATTATGAAGACGCGCTGAAAACCCTGGACGAAATCGGCGAGGAGCCGGATCCGGCGGACTATGGCGTGTGGGTTCCCGGCGTGCCGGTTCTCGTCGGCAGCGCCCTGGAGAAGGCCGGCGCGGCCGATTGGCTCAGCGGGCTGATCCTCGACGGCATTGTCGCCGGCGTGGGTGCGGTGCTTGGCTTTGTGCCGCAGATGCTGGTGCTGTTCCTCCTGCTGGCGTTCCTCGAGGCTTGCGGCTATATGGCCCGCATCGCCTTTGTCCTTGACCGTGTGTTCCGCAAGTTCGGCCTGTCCGGCAAGAGCTTTATCCCGATGCTGATCGGCACCGGCTGCGGCATTCCGGGCATTATGGCCTCACGTACCATTGAAAATGAGCGCGACCGCCGCATGACCATCATGACCACCACCTTTATCCCCTGCGGCGCCAAGGTGCCGTTCATCGCCATGATCGCCGGCGCCCTGTTCGGCGGCAGCGCATGGGTTTCCACCTCGGCCTATTTCATCGGCATGGCTGCCATCATCATCTCCGGCATCATGCTGAAGAAGACCAAGATGTTTGCCGGCGACCCGGCCCCCTTCGTCATGGAACTGCCGGCTTATCACCTGCCCACTGTGGGCAACGTGCTGCGCAGCATGTGGGAGCGCGGCTGGAGCTTCATCAAGAAGGCCGGCACCATCATCCTGCTCTCCACCATCTTTGTGTGGTTCACCACCTACTTTGGCTGGGTGGACGGTAAGTTCCAGATGCTCTCCGAGGAGCAGATTGACAGCTCGATCCTGGCGGCCGTCGGCGGCGCCATTGCCTGGATCTTCAATCCCCTGGGTTGGGGCACCTGGGAAGCGGCGGTTGCTTCCATCACCGGCCTGGTGGCCAAGGAAAACATCGTCGGTACGCTGGGCATTCTCTATGGCGGCGGCGACGGCACCGTGTACCAGACGCTGGCCTCGGTCTTCACTGGCATCACCGGCTATTCCTTCCTGGTGTTCAACCTGCTGTGCGCCCCGTGCTTTGCGGCCATCGGCGCCATCAAGCGCGAGATGAACAGCCGGAAGTGGACCTGGTTTGCCATTGGCTATCAGTGCGGCTTTGCCTACATTGTGTCGCTGATGATCAACCAGTTCGGCAACCTGTTCACCGGCCATGTCAATGTGATTGGCCTGATCTTTGCGGTGGCCGCGCTGGCCGGCATCATCTACATGCTGGTTAAGCCCTATAAGGAAGCCAACAAGCTGACTGCGAAGGTCTGATTTCCCCGCTTCCCGATTTCACAGCGTTTAATGAGGAGTGATTTGACATGCTGCAATGGCTTGCAGAAAACCTTGGTACGATTTTGATTTCTGCGGTGCTGCTGGCGGTGACGGTTTCCATCTGCGTGTACCTGATCCGGCAGAAGCAAAAGGGAAAATCCTCCTGCGGCTGCAACTGCGCGCACTGCGCTATGCACGGCCAGTGCCACGGAAAACCGTAAGTCCGGAGCAGGCGCGGGCAACGCCCGCGCCTGCTCCCTTGTTAAAAAGGGGGCAGGAAATGGCCGAAAACAAAAAGCCGCTGACGGCGGCCAACATCAAATATCTTCTGGCCATTCAGAGCCTGTGTACCGGGCAGAGCGGCGTGCGCTGCACCGACCTGGCGCGGCGGCTGAATGTGGCCAAGCCCAGCGTGCACGCCATGGTGCGCAGCCTGTCCGAACAGGGCCTAGCGGTCAAAGAGCGGTATGGAACCATCTTTCTGACCGAGGCCGGGCAGCAAATGGCTGCACAGTATGCCCAGTGCGTGGAGGATCTTTCCTCCCGGCTGCAAACGGCGCTGGAGCTGGGCGGCGAGGCATGTGAAAATGCGGCGTGTGTGCTGCTGACGCAGGTGCCCGAGCTGCTGCCGCAGCTGACACAAAGCGCATAAGAGGTGACAGAGCATGATGGAAACAACAGTGAAAATCAGCGGCATGATGTGCGGCATGTGCGAGGCGCACATCAACGACACCATCCGCAGCCGGTTCAATGTGAAGAAGGTGACCTCCTCCCACGCCAAGGGGCAGGCGGTCATCCGCTCCGAGGAGCCGCTGGACGAGGCGGCGCTGCGCGAGGCCATTGCAAAAACCGGCTATGAGGTGACCGCGGTCAGTGTCAAGCCGGTGGAAAAGGGCGGCCTGTTTGCCCGGTTTCGCTCCTGACTGAAACCGGCGGCACCGGCTTGCGCCGGGCGCGAAAGTAAAGTATAACCCACGATATGCTCCCGCAGCACAGCAATCTCAGCCATGCGTTTTCCGCAGTCTTGATCCTTGCGGAAAGCTCATTGAAGCGGGTGGACGCTGCCGCTGCTTTCTCCGAGAGAACGGCGTAATCTAAAAGCTCATGGTCTTGCAGATAGGCCACCGTCTGCGCCATCTGTTTCAGGTTGAACAACGTTGCCCAACGTGCATAGCCAGCGCCCTTGCCAGCGCGTAATTTGGCCTGAATGTCCACCAGCAGATTCCCGCCGCGCTTTTCCGGTTTGACCGGCGCGGCGGCGTTCTTTCG
>CACXCV010000229.1 GCA_902766215.1 Oscillospiraceae bacterium | reverse complement strand
TGCTTGCCTTCCGTCTGGGCGAGCAGGTCACCGGCCGGCTGGCCGGCGGACAGACCATGGCATTTATGGTGCTGGCGCTCAGCCAGATTGTGCAGGCGTACAACATGCGCTCGGAGCATTCGCTGTTCCGGATCGGCTTCTTCGGCAACAAAAAGCTGAACATGGCGGCGCTGCTGTCACTGGCTTTGGTACTGCTGGTGCTGCTCACGCCGGTATCGGTGGCCTTTGGCCTGATTGCGCTGCCCTGGCGGCTGTACCTGGCGGGGGCGGGACTGACCCTTTCGCCGCTGGTGATCATGGAGTTGGCCAAGGCCGTGATGGCCCTGACGAAAAAGGACCGCAGCTGACACGGCGGCGGGGAGCGGATCACCCGCTCCCCGCCGTTTTTCATATGGGATTACTGCTGCATCTGGACAAAAAAAGAAGCCAACCGCTGTTCGCTGGGAGTCCCGCGGCCAATTCGCGGGAGGCCATACGAAAGGTTGACTTCGATACCAATATACGCAACTTCATGGCAAATGTCAAGTGGGAAAATTCGTGGAAAAAACCAGAGAGCGCTTTGCGCTCTCTGGTACGTGGTACGCCAGAAGGGACTCGAACCCCCAACCCTCAGAACCGGAAGCAGGGGGACGGCGCGCGGAAAACACTTGTGCGGAAAGGATTCTCGGGGTTTTAATATTTATTTATCATCACTTTTATCATCACGCGGTTTTTTGACGCTTCGGTATGATGACAATTTTGAAATGCTGTTGTGCAGCGTATCATTGTCACGGTGGGTGTAGATGTTGGCCGTAACGCTGATGTCGCTGTGGCCCATGAGTTCTTTTGCTACGTTGATAGGAACGCCAGCTGCCTGCAGATCGGTGCAGAATGTGTGGCGGAGGCAGTAGGGGACAAGATCGTCTGCAAGTTTGGATTCTACAATTGCGTTCCTGTATAACTTTGCGCCTAGATAGATGTCCATAGCTCTCAGCAGTGAGTTCCAGCTACGGCGGCGGGATGCTGTCGTGTGCATATTCCCGTGCTGATTCAGAAACACTGGAGTGGTTGGACTGGATTGTAATGGTTTGAGATATTCAGCCAGCTCACTGGTGATAGGGATGGTGCGTATGCCGGCGGCGGTCTTTGGTGCTTTCAGCTGTTTGTCTGTACCGGATTCGATGGTGCGTGATACGGTGATCTCCATCCTGTCAAAATCGACATCGCGCCATTGCAGCGCCGTCAGCTCCCCGGGGCGCATGCCGGTATTCAGCATAGCAAACCAGAACAGGCCGGAGCTGGTGTTTTGCCAACATGCCAGCAAGGCTGCGCGTTCCAGCTCTGTGAGAGACCGGCGCGTGCCTTTGGTGGTAGATGGCAGCACCAAATCCTCGGCAGGATCGTACGTGATATATCTGGACTTTCTGGCCCGGGAAAACATCTGCATCATCACGGCGCGCAGCTTTGTCAGGTGTGAGTAGCTCCTGTCCGCCTCCTGGTTTAATATCCGCTGCAAATGCGTGTCGCGCACGTCTTTGAGCTTCATGTGACCGATATAGGGCTTTATATACTTTTCGTATTTCTCCCGGTACATGCCAAGGGATTTTGCCGTCAGACCTTGCGGAACCTTGAATAACTCCATCCATTCTTCAAACCATCGATTGACTGTCATGTTGCCACCGCTGGTTTTCTCGCCGCGCTTCAGCTCGGCCAGCGTCTCGACCTTCTTGGTGATCGCCTCTTCCTCGGTCTTGCCGTAGACCTTGTACTGCTTGCCATTGTAGCGGAAGGTTTTGACGATGTAGTCGTATTTCTTCCCGGACATTGCCTCACCGCCTTATTCTCCCGGATTTGTGAAAGCCCACCCCAACATCAAAGCTCCAACAATCAGACAAACAATCATCGGTTTTACCAATTCCAGCACAACGCAGGCAAAGCTGGCTAGAATCAGAATCACACCCGCAGCTATGACACACTTTTCAAATGCGGTCTTTTGGCGCTTTGGCACTTCTGGCTTTGGCTCTGGTGCCGCGGCAGCAGAAGCTGTCGGTTTTTTCTTTGCGGTGGACGTAGTGCTGTAAGATAACCCTGTGCCGGGAATGCCGACAGTTGTGGTGCGCTTTCCTGTGGAGCTGATAGTATATCTGGCTCCTTTGCCGCCGAAAGATATGCTCGTGGAATTTTTGTTAAAATTGATGCGGACGCCCGGGAGTATTTTCTTTGACCTGCGGAATCTCCATCCCATATGATTTCCTCCGTTACGGGTTGCAATGGCTGCACGGGCTGTATCCTGCGTTGATGGCACCCGTTCTTGAGCCACTGAAAGACGATTTGTTCTCACTTTTTATTGAGTCAATTCTGCTGCAGGTGCTTTTGTGGAATACTTTAGTATTTGTATTAACAATATACGTAACGGTTTGCTCTGTGCCGTTGGACGATGTATCTTCAAAATCATCAATATCCAGCCGTTTATTAAATGGGCCGCTGTCATCAAACACAATCTCGTCGTTATAATAGCCTTTCAATTCCAGCCACACAACCTGGCTTTGAGACTGATAAGCAATGGTATTGCCAAGGCCGGTTAGAATGGTGTCTGGATCGTATGCATAACTTTCCGGCACATCCACCACGACGATTGCGGCATATCCGAAGTCGCCTTCATAGGGTTCGATTTTACAGCTGTAGTGACTGCCTCTGAATGTATCGGAAATCAACTGCTCTACAGAGTCCATGGCAGCCTGCTCTGCATTTTCCGGAACT
>CACXCV010000228.1 GCA_902766215.1 Oscillospiraceae bacterium | reverse complement strand
GCAGCTGGTGTGCCATGCGGCGGCGCACAAGCATGTGCCGCTGATGGAGGACAGCGCCAACGAGGCGGTGAAAAACAATGTCTTCGGCACGCTGAACACCGCCCGCGCAGCCGACCGCTATGGGGCAGAGGCGTTCATCCTGATCTCCACCGATAAGGCGGTCAATCCCACCAGCGTGATGGGCGCCTCCAAGCGCGTCTGCGAGATGATCGTGCAGGTGATGGGCCAGCAGTCAAAGACCCGCTTTGCCGCGGTACGCTTTGGCAATGTCCTCGGCTCGAACGGCAGCGTGATCCCGCTGTTCAAGGCGCAGATCGAGCGCGGCGGCCCGGTTACGGTGACGCACCGGGACATCATCCGCTACTTCATGACCATTTCCGAGGCGGTTTCGCTGGTGCTGCAGGCGTGCTGCTATGCCCGGGACGGCGAGGTGTTTGTGCTGGACATGGGCGAGCCGGTGCGGATTGACGACCTGGCGCGCAAAATGATCCGCCTGTCCGGCTTTGAGCCGGATGTGGACATCCCCATAGTCTACACCGGGCTGCGCCCGGGAGAAAAGCTGTATGAGGAGCTGCTGATGAACGACGAGGGGCTGGAGAAAACAGCCAACGAGCTGATTTTTGTCGGGCATTTCAACGACTTTGACCGCCGGACGCTGATGCAGCGGCTGGACAGCCTGGCGGCTGCCTGCCGCGGGGAGGACGGCGACATACGCGCCCTGCTGCGGCAGATTGTCCCGACCTATTGCCCGGCTGATGGGACGCGGCCTGCGTCCGAGTCGGCGGCGCAGACAACAACGGCACAGGCGGGGAGATACGCCGCGGGGATGCCCGCGGCGGCAATGGGGGTGCCGCGATGAATATTCTGCTGACAGGCGGAGCGGGCTTTATCGGCTCGCACACGGCGGCGGCGCTGCTTGCCGCGGGATACCGGGTGATCCTGGCTGACAACTTTTCCAACAGCGACCCCGCGGTGGTCCGGCAGCTGGGAAAGCTGACCGGGCAGCATGTGCGGTGCTATGCCGTGGATGTGGCGGACCGGGCGGCGGCCGGGCGGATTTTTGAGGAAAACCACATCGACGCCGTGCTGCATTTTGCCGGGCACAAGGCCGTGGGCGAATCGGTGCGCCAGCCGCTGCGGTATTACCGCAACAACCTGGACAGCACCCTGACGCTGCTGGAGCTGATGGCGCAGTATGACTGCCGGCGGATGATCTTCAGCTCGTCGGCTGCGGTATATGGGGCCGGCAACCCGGCCCCGCTGACCGAGCAGATGCCGGCCGGCGGCTGTGCCAACCCATATGGACGCACCAAGTTTTTCATCGAGGAAATCCTGCGGGACGCGGCAGCGGCGAACCCGGAGCTGAGCGTGGTGCTGCTGCGGTATTTCAACCCCATCGGCGCCCATGCAAGCGGCCTGATCGGCGAGCTGCCCAACGGTGAGCCGAACAACCTCATGCCCTACATTACCCAGACGGCGGCGGGCATCCGGCCCCGGCTGCGCGTCTACGGCGGGGACTATCCCACCCCGGACGGCACGTGCATCCGCGATTATATCCATATCAGCGACCTGGCGGAGGGTCACGCGGCGGCCCTGCGCTATGCCTTTGACCACACCGGGACCGAGGTGTTCAACCTGGGCACGGGGCGGGGCGTGAGCGTGCTGGAGGTGATCCGCGCCTTTGAGCGCGCCACGGGCATCCGGATTCCCTATGAGATAACCGGCCGCCGGCCGGGCGACGTGCCCGTGTGCTATGCCAGCGTGGACAAGGCGGCGCGCGTGCTGGGCTGGCAGGCGAAAAAAAGCCTGGAGGACATGTGCCGCGACGCATGGCGCTGGCAGCAGCGCTACGGGAAAAACCAGAATATGCAATAACACAGAGGGAGCCGTTTTCATGAGTGATCGACTTTTGCTGGCCAGTCCCCACATGTCGGATGAGGGCTATGAGCTGGAATATATCCGCGATGCATTCAGCAAAAACTGGGTTGCGCCGCTGGGCGAAAACGTGGACGAATTTGAAAAGGCCATGCGGGCCTATATCGGCACGGGATATCCCGTTGCCCTGTCCTCGGGGACGGCGGCGCTGCATCTGGCGATGATCCTGGCGGGGGTAAGGCCCGGCGACACGGTTTTCTGCCAGAGCCTGACCTTTGCCGCCTCGGCCAACCCCGCGGCGTATCTTGGCGCCCGGCTGGTGTTCATCGACTCCGAGCGCGAGACGTGGAACATGGATCCCGCCGCGCTGCGCCGGGCCTTTGACCTGTATGGCACGCCCCGGGCGGTCGTTGCGGTGCATCTGTACGGCAACCCGGCTAGACTGGACGAACTGACCGCCATTTGCCGCGCATACGACGTGCCGCTGATCGAGGACGCGGCCGAGGCGCTGGGCTCGGTGTACAGGGGGCGGAAGTGCGGCACGTTCGGCACGTTTGGCGCCCTGTCCTTCAACGGCAACAAGATCATCACCACCTCCGGCGGCGGCATGCTGCTGTGCAAAGATGAAAACGATGCGGCCCGCGCCCTGAAGCTGGCCACCCAGGCCCGCGAGCGCGCACCGTGGTATCAGCATGAGGAAATCGGCTATAACTATCGCCTGAGCAATATCTGTGCCGGGATCGGCCGCGGCCAGATGAAGGTGCTGCCGCTGCGCGTGCGGCAGAAGCAGGCCATCTTTGATCGTTATTGCAAGGCTCTTCGCGGCCTGCCCCTGACCATGCAGCCCGGGCTTGCCGGGGCCGAGCCAAACCGGTGGCTGTCTGCGCTGCTGCTGGACGAGGGCTGCGGCGTGACGCCGGCCGATGTGCTGGCGCGGCTGAGCGAAGCCAACATCGAGGGGCGGCATCTCTGGAAGCCCATGAATTTGCAGCCGGTGTTCGCCGGAAATCCGTTTGTCAAAATCGGTGAGGCGCCGGTCTGCGACGATCTGTTTGCCCGGGGCGTGTGCCTGCCCAGCGACACCAAGATGACCATGGACGAGGTTGACCGCGTGAGCGCGGTGCTCCGGGGGATGTTCTGATGCGGCACAAGGCGGGATTGTACGAAAAGTATGTCAAGCGGCTGCTGGACATCCTGCTCTCCGGGCTGGCGCTGGTCGCTCTTTCGCCGCTGCTGGCGGCAACGGCGGCGCTGGTGCGCGTAAAGCTCGGCAGCCCCGTGCTTTTCTGCCAGGCGCGGCCGGGGAAGGATGAAACGTTGTTCACGCTCCACAAGTTCCGCAGCATGCGCGATGCCCGGGGCGCGGACGGCAGGCTGCTGCCGGATGCAGAGCGGCTGACCGGCTTTGGGAAAAGGCTGCGCGCGCTGAGTGTGGACGAACTGCCGGAGCTGTGGGACATTTTTCGCGGCAGGATGAGCCTTGTCGGCCCCCCGGCCGCTGCTGCCGGCCTATTTGCCGCTGTACAGCCAGGAGCAGCGCCGCCGCCACGAGGTGCGCCCGGGCCTGACCGGCTGGGCGCAGGTGCACGGGCGCAACCTGGCCTCATGGGAAGAGCGCTTTGCCTATGACGTGGAGTATGTCGACCACATCTGCTTTGCACTGGATGTGAAAATTGTTTTTATGACCATTCGCTGCGTTTTTGCCCGCGAGGGAATCCATGCCGAGGGCAGCGCCACGATGGAAGCGTTTACGGGGACAGGGGGGCGCGGGGAATGCGCGAACAGGTGATTGTCATCGGGGCCGGCGGACACGGAAAGGTTGTTGCGGACCTTGTTCTGACGTGCGGGGATACGCTGCTTGGCTTTTTGGACG
>CACXCV010000227.1 GCA_902766215.1 Oscillospiraceae bacterium | reverse complement strand
TCAACGCCATGAACGAGACGCGCGACTATGTTGCTGTCCCGTCGCCCCTGGCCGATGGCAGCACCACCCGTAAGGTGGCACAGTGCTCCGGTACCGACTCCCGCGCAGACGATTCTTTCTATGGCATCAGCGGTACCTGCTCCAACCCGGAGCTGGCCGTCCGCTGGTGTGACTACTTCTTCTCCGACGACGTGCTGCTGCTGGCCAACTACGGCATTGAGGGCGTGACCTATACGCTGGAAGACGGCAAGCCGGTCTTTACCGACCTGATGCTCAACCCGCCCGACAACAAGTCCTGGGAGAATATGATCTATCACTATGGCCTGAAGTGGTCCTTCCCGTGCCTGTACAAGTGGGACGCCCAGTTTGAGGGGCAGGACGAGAACACCCTCCGTGCCTACGGTGACAAGGGCTTTGACAAGTTCTATTCGTGGGATGAGGATGTGTATACGCTGCCGATGCACATGTCCCTGACGCAGCAGGAAAACGAAAAATATACCGCCACCTTCAGCGACATCCAGACCTATATCAACGAAATGGCTGTCAAGTTCCTCACCGGCGACGTCGAGCTGAACGACGCCTCCTGGGCGGACTACAAGGCCAATATCGAGCAGATGCGCATTGCAGACTGCGAGTCGGTTCTGCAGGCGGCCTATGAGCGCTATCAGCAGCGCTGATGGAGCATAGCATCCGCGCTTGAGTTGATCCAGCGTGCCCGGGCGGAATCGGCTCCGCCTGGGCATGCTGAAAAAAAGACGAAAAGGAGTTGTTATCCGTATGGAAAAATATAAAATTGTGACGCTGCCCGATGACGAGCCGTATCGCTATTGGAAGCTGTTTGATGACACTTATGTGATTCACTATGGCGAGGCGCTGGATATTTTCCTTCTCCTGGGCGAGCAGAAGGCCCTTCTGATCGACACGGCCTATGGCCGCGGCGAGCTGCCCAACCTGGTGGAGCAGCTGCGCGAGGGCAAAGAGCTGCTGGTTGTCAACACCCACGGGCACTATGACCACACCGGCGGCAACCCCTGGTTCCCGCGCGTACACATGCATCCCAATGCCATGGCCACGGCCGATCGCGCCTTTGGCCGGATTGATCCCACATGGCTGGCCAACATGCCCTATCCGGACTATGAGAAGATCCCCGTGGACGACGGTTATGTGTTTGACCTGGGCGGACGCGAGGTGGAGGTCCTCTGGACACCGGCGCACTGCAACAGCTCGCTGTCGTTTATCGACCACAAGCGGCGGCTGCTGTTCAGCGGCGACGAGTTTGACGCCGGGCAGGCAAACCTTGGCGCGTTTGAATCCGTTGGTGCGTTTTTGAAGAACTGCCAGCGCCTGAAATCCCGCGAGGCGGACTTTGACTTTATCATGCCCAACCATAACGGCTGCCCTATTGCCAACGTCTATCTGGATGACTTTATCACGGCGGCGCTGCATGTGGTGGACGGATGCCCCGATCTGGTTTCGTTTGACGGGCTGCCGGGGTATAAGCAGAGCCATGGCGGCGGTGTGCGCGTGCAGGTGGGCAATTCCTGCATCAATTACCGCCCGCAGGGCGTCGAGCCAAAGCCGTTTAAAATGCCCGAGGAGAAGTAAAATATGAGACAGATTGTCAACTTCAACCACGATTGGCTGTTCTGCCTGGAGGACCAGACCGGCTTTGCCGTGCCGGAATACCAGGACCAGAGCTGGACGCGGCTGAACCTGCCCCACGACTGGAGCGTGTCCTTTGCCCCGGACGAGCACTCGCCCTGCGGCGGGGGCGGCGGATATGCCACGGCCGGGGTCGGCTGGTACCGCAAGCATTTTGACGCCGAGGCCGACTGGCTGAGCTGCCGTGTTCTGCTGCAGTTTGACGGGATTTATATGGATTCCACCGTCTACCTCAACGGGCACGCTATCGGCGGCCATGGCTATGGCTACAGCTCGTTTGTAACCGACTGCACCGATTGGCTCAAGCCGGAGGGCAATGTGCTGGCCGTGCGTGTGGATAACGGCCGCCAGCCCAATTCGCGCTGGTATACCGGCTCTGGCATCTATCGGGACGTGTTTCTGATTGCGGCGGATGCGGTTCACATGGCGCCGTGGGGCCTGCGCTGCTGCACCAATGGGCTGTATCTGGACAATCAGCTGGCCACGCTGCAGATTCAGGCCGCCATCACCAACGACAGCGGCGTGCGGGTCAATGCCGGCGTGATCCACCGGCTGCTGGACGCCGAAGGGAACGAGGTCTGCGTCTCCGGAACGGCGCTGCAGCTGGAGCCGGGGCAGACCAGCGACTGCATGACCCGCCCCGAGGTGACCAATCCCCATCTCTGGACGGATGACGATCCCTATCTTTATACCCTGATCAGCACAGTGGTTGTGGATCAGACGCCGGTGGACGAGGTTAAAACCAGGATTGGCATCCGCACGGCAGCCTTTGACTGCGACCGCGGCTTTCTGCTTAACGGCGAGCGCGTGAAGATCAAGGGCATGTGCGTGCATCACGACTGCGGCCTGACAGGTGCGGTGGGCTATCGGGAGACCTGGGAGCGCCGCCTGCGTGCGCTGAAGGAGATGGGCTGCAACGGCATCCGCTGCGCACACAACCCGCCGGCTCCTGCGCTGCTGGATCTGTGCGACGAACTGGGCTTTCTGGTCATGGACGAAATCTTTGACGAGTGGAAGCTGACCAAGGATAAAAACCAGAACTATTACTCCCAGGGCTTTGCCTATGGTTCCAGCCAGTTCTTTGAGGCGCACGCCGAGGAGGATCTGGTGCGGATGCTCCGCCGGGACTATAATCATCCGTCAGTCATCCTCTGGAGTATCGGCAACGAGATCCCGGAGCAGTCCTCCATCGACGGTGTGAAAATCCTCCGGTTTTTGCAGGATATCTGTCACCGCGAGGATACCTCGCGCATGGTGACTTCGGCCTGCGACAACATCGTGGCCTATGGGTCCATCCGCACGCTGCGCGAGTTTGAAAACGCGCTGGATGTGGTGGGATATAACTATGTGGGCCGCTGGCGCGAGCGGGCAGAGACGTTCTATGACGAAGACCGGCATGACTATCCCCAGCGGCGGATGTGCGGCTCGGAAAACGGATCGGTTGGCGGCCGGCGCGGCGTATATGATGATGCGCATTCGTTCTTTGGCCCCTATGAGTCGCAGTCGCTGCGCAACGAGGCGCTGTGGCGCTATACCGCCAGCCACGACTTTGTCGCCGGGGATTATCTCTGGACCGGCATCGCCTATCTGGGCGAAACGCGCTGGCCCTCCCGCGGGGCGGACAGCGGACCGCTGGACACGGCTGGCTTTAAAAAAGACGCCTATTATTACTTCCGCTCCATCTGGAACCAACGCGAGATCACGCTGCACCTGCTGCCCCACTGGAACTGGCCGG
>CACXCV010000226.1 GCA_902766215.1 Oscillospiraceae bacterium | reverse complement strand
GTTTAGAAAGGAGGCGGTTGCGTGCCCGTTTTGTCAAAACCGCTCGATCAGCTCTGCCGCGAGGGCCAGCTGATCACATCCAGCCAGGGCCGCGAGGTTTATGCAGTCACCTGCGAGGGGATCCGTGCCCCCATGGTTGTCAAGCACCTGTCAGTTCCCGCCACACAGAATATGGTCAGCGGACTGATCTATTCCGGCGCTGTGGCAGATGAACAGGCCGCGCTGCAATACTACAGCACCGAGATCGACGAGCTGAAGAAAGAGCTGGCCCTTCTCGCACCGCTGCACGATCATCCACATTTTCTGCCCTATCTCGATTCGTATATCTGCCAGAAAACCGAGGGCGTGGGCTATGACGTCTACCTGCTGACGCTGCGCGCTGAAAGCGTGCGCACGCTGATGGACCAGCACGCGTTCACCTCGCGCGCAGCGCTGGAGCTGGGACTGAGCATTGCCGACGTCCTCTGCGCCCTGCGCGAGCAAAAGCTGCTGCACCGGGACATCCGCCCGGAGAATCTTTTCCGCGACCCGGAGGGGAACTACCGCCTGGGTGACCTGGGCGTGCTGCCGCTGGACGACCTGCAATACGCCACCCAGCCGGACCGGTACATCAGCTTCTGCACCCCGCCGGAGCTGTGCGGCGTGCTTGGCTCAGCCAACGAAACCGCGGACACCTATGGGCTGTGCATGGTGCTCTGGACCATTTTCAACGGCTATGTGCCGCCCTTCGGCGGCGACGAGGAGCAGCGGCGGAGCGCCGCCGCGCTGCCCGCCCCGGAATATGCTTCCCCCGCGCTGGGCAAGGTGCTCTGCCGCGCCTGCGCATCCCAGCCCGAGGCGCGCTATGACTCCCCTGCCGAGCTGCTGGACGCGCTGCGCGCCTGTCTGGATGAAACAAGCGACTCGCTGATTCTCCCCCCGCCGGAGCCGAAAACAAAACCCGAGCCGGAGACACCGGCGGCCCCCGTTTCGCCGGCCGAACCGGAAGGCGCAGCGCCTGCCGCGCCGCAGCCCGAGCCAGAAGCGGCTGCCCCGGCAGAGCCCCCTGTCCCCGTTCAGGACGAGGCGGCTGCCGATGCGCCTGTCCCCACGACAGAGCCCGCGCAGGACAGCACCCAGCCGGCCGAGCCGGACAGCCAGGCCGACGCGCCGCAGGAGCTGACGATGGTTGACGGCGAGCCGCTGCCGCCCCAGTCCGGAGCGATGCCAGAGCCTTCCGCCCGGTTCCACAGCGCGTTTGCCGCTGCCTATGAGGACGACGGGCCGCAGGACGACCTGACGGCCGACCCCTCGCGCGTGCGCGGCCCGCGCCGTCTGTGGCTGAAGATTGCCGTGCCGATCCTGTCGGTGGCGGTGGTCGGCGCCATTGCCTTCGGCGTGGTGACCTATCTGCGGCATCGGGCCTATACCGTCGACCAGCTGACGCTGGCGGTGGAAGGGGCCGACACCCTGCGCGTGAGCATCACCGCGCCGGAAAAGGCCCAGCTGTCGGTCAACCTGACCGATGCCGGCGGCCGCGTGCTGCAAAGCCTGCCCTATCAGGGTCAGGATCTCTATTTCGAGGACCTCGATGCCGGTACGGAATACGGCGTGATACTGCAAAGCGAGGACGAGCACAAGCTGGACGGCATTATCAGCGGGCAGGCCGTGACGCCCATGCCCACCGAGCTGCTGACACTGGACGCCAAGGCACTCTCCCCCACGGAGATCGAGCTGGAGTTCACCTCCTCCGGCTATGAGCCGGATCACTGGACGCTGACCTTCTCCAATGCCGAGGGGCAGAGCCAGACCTCGTCTTTTACCGGTCACAGTCTGGTGGTTCAGGGGCTGAACGCCGGCGAAAACTATGCCTTTACCATCGCCGACGCAGAAAACCAGCCCGTGCTGGGCAAGAGCACCGTCGAGTGCGAAACTGAAACCGTGGTCAACCTGACCAGCTTCGAGCTGGACGACTCGGTCTACGGCGAGCTGACCGTGCGCTGGGCCTCCTCCGGCAACTATGCCAAGGCATGGCGCCTGACCTGCTCCGGCTCCGACGGCTCTTACCGCGCCGAAGACATCACCGAACAGAGCGACAGCTTCTCCTACACCTTTAAAAATCTGCCGGCAGGCATCAGCTACGACGTGGCGCTCTCCTGCGACGGGCTGACCAACGAGGCCGACGCCGTGCGGAGCATCGCCCTGCCGCTGTGTACGGTCACCGACTTTGTCGCCTATGCCAAAAGCTCGTCCTCGATCCAGCTCAGCTGGAACTTTATCGACGGCGAGCAGCCCGAGCGCTGGCGTCTGTCCTGCACCAACGTATTCAGCGGCGAGTCGCAGGTGATCTCCCTGGCTGAAAACAGCTATGAGTTCACCGGCCTGCTGCCCGATGTGGAATACAGCTTTGATCTGAGCGCCGACAACGGCCTGCTGGTCGGCGGCTGTGAGCCGACCTCGGCCCGCACGCTGGCCGCCGAAAAGTTTGACGACTATCAGACTAGCGGCGTATTCCTGGGCTTCTTCGCCCTGCCCACCAAGGCCAACTGGGGTCTGAGCGACCTGCTGACCTCCACCAACATTTTCTCCACCAAGGGCGGCATGGCCTTCGCCGTCGAGGTGTCGTATCAGCGCACCGGTGCGGACAAATCGGTGGATACCCTGTATATTATCCGCGATAAGGACAACAATGTGGTTGCATACTCCACCGGCACGCTCTCCTGGAGCGGTCAGTCCGTCAAGGAGACGCATTTCGGCGGGTTTGAACAGTGCCCCAGCACCGCCGGCGACTACACGCTGGAGATCTACTTCAACGGCAAGCTGCTGACGCGGAAGGGCTTTACTGTCATATAACGCCTCCGATTCCCGCGGCACGCAGCCGCGGGAATCGGCCCATTTACCAAGTAGTTTTTCGGCGGAACTCCGCCCGCAAGAAAGGAAGCAAATATGATGACCAAAATTGACATTTTCTCCGGATTTCTCGGCGCCGGCAAGACGACGCTGATCAAAAAGCTCATTTCCGAAGCCTATCAGGGCGAACAGCTGGTGCTGATCGAAAACGAGTTCGGTGAGATCGGCATCGACGGCGGCTTTCTCAAAGAGGCCGGCATCAACATCACCGAGATGAACTCCGGCTGCATCTGCTGCTCGCTGGTGGGCGACTTTACCGCCGCCCTGGGCAAGGTGCTGGAGCAGTATCATCCCGACCGCATCCTGATCGAGCCCTCCGGCGTGGGCAAGCTCTCCGACGTCATCCAGGCCGTGCAGAAGGTCACCGGCGACGTGATGCTCAATGGCTTTACCACCGTGGTAGACGCCAAGAAAGCCAAGGTCTATATGAAGAACTTCGGCGAGTTCTTCAACAACCAGGTCGAGCACGCCAGTGCCATCATCCTCAGCCACACCG